>JAZNFZ010000043.1:0-21100 GCA_045576195.1 Eubacteriales bacterium
CACCGATCGGTGTGGGCGGGCTTTTTGTTCTTGCTTTTGCAATCAGCGCTGCACGCGACCCGAGCCGTCGCCGCCCGCAAGGGCCTTGACCTCGGCGACGCTGACCTCGTTCATATCACCCTCAATGGAATGCTTCAGCGCGGAGGCTGCCACGGCAAACTCAATGGTCTCCTGTGCGGAGTAGCCGTTCTTGGTGGCGTAGATCAGACCTGCACCAAAGCTGTCGCCGCCGCCTACGCGGTCCACGATGTGAAGGGCATAGCTGCGGGAGAAGTAATACTCACCGTCGCGGTAGAGCATAGCGGCCCAGTTGTTGTCGCTGGCCGAGATGCTGCCGCGCAGGGTAATGGCAACGGTGGGAATGTGGAAGCGCTCGGAGAGCTTCTTGGCCACCTCGCGGTAACCGTCGTGCGAGAGCTTGCCACCCGTGATGTCGGTGTTGTCGGCCTTGATGCCAAACACCTTTTCACAGTCCTCCTCGTTGGCAATGGCCACATCCACATAGGGCATCAGCTCGCCCATCACGCGGCCTGCCTTCTCCGAGGTCCAGAGATTTTTGCGGAAGTTGAGGTCGCAGGAAACGGTCACACCCATCTCCTTGGCGGTCTTGCAGGCGTCAAGGCAGATCTCGGCGCAGGAATCGGAAAGGGCGGGGGTAATGCCCGTGAAATGGAACCAATCGGCACCCTCAAGGATCTTTTTCCAGTCGAAATCTGCGGTGGTTGCCGTGGAGATCGAGGAATACTTGCGGTCGTAAATGACCTTGGAGGGGCGCTGGGAGGCACCCTTTTCGCAGTAGTAAAGACCCAGGCGGTCGCCGCCAAAGGCTACGTCGGAAACGTCAACGCCGTGTGCCATCAGGGTGCGAAGCGCGGCACGGGCAATGTCGTTGGCGGGCAGACGGGTCACAAAAGAGGCCTCGGTCTCAAAATTGGCCAGCGAAACCGACACATTGGCCTCGCCGCCGCCATAGGTCAGCTCAAAGCTGTTGGTCTGCACAAAGCGCTTGTAGTCAACGGGGGCAAGACGGCCCATAATTTCGCCAAAGCAAACTGTTTTCATTTGGTATTCTCCTTTACCGTTAAAATTAAACTATACAAGATTATTGTAGCACACTTTTTGAAATTTTGCAACCGCACAGCGAAAAATATTGTGAAAACACAAAAAAGTGCTGATTTTTTGTGAAAAGCCGTAAGGAAACGACAAAAAAAGATTGTAATTTGCGAGTTAATGATGTATAATAATATTTAGAATAATAATATTTAAGCATTTCGGCAAATATCATAAAGGGAGACGCTCGTCGGAAGGGAGGCGCGTATGAGAGAGCAGCAGGAAATGGGCGCATACCTGTTTCATCAGGGAACCAACTACCGCGCCTTTGAGTATCTGGGCGTACACCGCACAAAGGAGGGCTTTGTGTGCCGCGTTTGGGCACCCCACGCCACGGAGGTGTTTATCGTGGGCGACTTCAACGGCTGGCAGGATACCGACCCCCTCTTTCGCGTGACCGACGGCGGTGTTTTTGAGGGCGTGCTGTCGGCGGAGCGCTTTGGTGCGGGGTGCGTGTATAAATTTAAGCTCCTGACACCAAACGGAGAGCGCTATAAGGCAGACCCCTACGGCTTTTCCTGCGAAAAGCCTCCCGCCACCGCCTCGGTCTTTTACGACCTTGAGGGATATGCCTGGCGGGATGCGGGCTGGATGCGGCACCGCGCCGCCACGATGGGGAAGGCCCCCTACGAGCAGCCCATCAATATCTATGAGCTGCACCTTGGCTCCTTCCGCCGCCACGAGGACGGCAGCTATTTCACCTATGCCGAAACGGCGCGGGAGCTTGCCCCCTACCTCAAGCAAATGGGCTACACCCACGTGGAGCTGCTTCCCGTGATGGAGCACCCCTTTGACGGGTCCTGGGGCTATCAGGTCTGCGGCTACTATGCCCCCACCGCGCGCTATGGCACGCCCCACGACTTTATGGCCTTTGTTGACTCGATGCACGAGGCGGGCATTGGCGTGATCCTTGACTGGGTGCCCGCGCATTTTCCGAAGGATGCCCACGGGCTTTACGAGTTTGACGGCCAGCCGCTTTACGAGTATCAGGGGCGCGACCGCATGGAGCATCGCGGCTGGGGCACCCGCTGCTTTGACGTGGGGCGCGAGGAGGTGCAGTGCTTCCTTGTATCAAACGCCACCTTCTGGGCGGAAAAATATCACATTGACGGCCTGCGCGTCGACGCGGTGGCCTCGATGCTGTATCTTGACTATGACCGCGAGCCCTCGGAATGGGTGCCGAACATCTACGGCGACAACCGCTCGCTTGAGGCCATCGCCTTTTTCAGAAAGCTCAATTCCCATATGCGGGGGCTTTTCCCCGACGTGCTGATGATCGCGGAGGAGTCCACCTCCTTTGGCGGCCTTACCACCCTTGAAAACGGCGGTCTTGGCTTTTCCATGAAGTGGAATATGGGCTGGATGAACGACACCCTCTCCTATGCCGAGACCGATCCGCTTTTCCGCAAATACAAGCACAGCAACACCACCTTTTCCCTCACCTACGCCTTTGGCGAGCGCTATGTGCTGCCCATCTCCCACGACGAGGTGGTGCACGGCAAAAAGTCCTTCCTTGACCGTATGCCGGGCAGCTATGAGGAGAAATTTGCGGGGGCGCGGGCCTTCCTTGCCTATATGATGACCCACCCCGGCAAAAAGCTGCTCTTTATGGGCAGCGAGATCGGGCAATTCCGCGAGTGGGATTATGAAAACGAGATCGAGTGGTTTCTGCTGGGCTACGAAAAGCACGCCCAAATGCAGCACTATACCGCTGCGCTCAATCATTTTTACCTCTCTCACCCCCCGCTTTACCAGCAGGATGACTCGTGGCAGGGCTTTGCGTGGCTGGATGCCGACAATGCCGACCAGAGCGTGCTTTCCTACCGCCGTATCGACAAAAGGGGAAGGGAGCTGGTGGTGATCCTCAACCTCACCCCCGTGACAAGAGAGGGCTTTCGCCAGGGGCTGCCGCAGCGCGGCATCTGGCGCGAGGCATTTAACTCCGATGCTGCCGAGTTCGGCGGCACGGGGCTCTTAAGCGGCGACCTGATCCGTACGGAGGATATCCCCATGCACAGAGCGGAACAGTCGGCGGTGCTGACGCTGCCGCCCCTTTCGGCACTCATACTTGAGTGTCACCGCCGTATCCCGAAGAAAAGCAAATCCTGACCATAAACCTTACCCGGCGATGCCGAATCAAAAACGATTGACCGGAGGAACAGATCATGTTCAAGAAAAAAGAATGCGTTGCGATGCTGCTGGCAGGCGGGCAGGGAAGCCGCCTTTATGCGCTGACTGCCAAAACAGCCAAGCCTGCCGTCAGCTTTGGCGGCAAGTACCGTATTATCGACTTTACCCTCTCCAACTGTGTCAACTCGGGACTTGACACGGTGGGCGTGCTGACCCAATACCAGCCCCTGGTGCTCAACGAGTACATCGGTACGGGCCTGCCCTGGGATCTTGACCGCACCTACGGCGGCGTGAAGATCCTGCCCCCTTACCAGGGGAAGAGCGGCGCGGACTGGTACCGCGGCACGGCCAATGCCATTTACCAGAACCTCAACTTTATCAAGCGCTATGAGGCAGACTATGTGCTGATCCTGTCGGGCGACCACATCTACCAGATGAACTACGCCAAGATGCTGGAGCAGCACAAGGCCACGGGTGCGGCCTGCACCATTGCCACCATTGACGTGTCCCTTGAGGAGGCCAGCCGCTTCGGCATTCTGACCACGGATGAGGAGGGCAGGATCCTCAAATTTACCGAGAAGCCCAAAAACCCCGACAGCACCAAGGCCTCGATGGGCATTTATATCTTTACCGAGCAGAAGCTTGCCGAGTACCTTGCGAAGGATGCGGCCGACCCGAAATCCTCCAACGACTTCGGCAAGAACATCATTCCCGCTATGCTGGCCGCAGGGGAGCTGATGATGGCCTATTCCTTTGAGGGATACTGGAAGGACGTGGGCACCATCGACTCGCTCTGGGAGGCCAATATGGACATTCTGGGCGACGAGCCCGCGTTGACCTTCTCCGACGGCAGCCACCGCATCCTTTCCCGCCACAACAACGCGCCGCCACAGTATGTGGGCGAGGACGCCGTGGTGGAGAATTCCTCGATCACAGAGGGCTGTGCCGTGCTCGGCACGGTGCGAAACAGCGTGCTGGGCGAGAATGTGCGCGTGCTGGAGGGCGCCGTGGTGGAGGACTCGGTTCTGATGGGCGACTGCGTGATCGGCAAGGGTGCCGTGGTGCAGTACGCGATCATTGACCACGAGGTCAAGGTGGGCGAGGGTGCCACCGTGGGTCTGCCCTGTGACAGGGCAAAGGGAATTACCGTGATCGGTGAGGGCGTCACCGTGGCAGAGGGTGCTACGGTTGAGGACGGCCGCATCGTCTCGGAGTAAGGAGGGAAGAAGCATGACAGCAGCAGGACTTATTTTTTCCAATATTCATGATGCGACCGTGCCTGAGCTGACCAGCCGCCGCACGATGGCAAGCATTCCCTTTGGCGGACGCTACCGCCTCATTGATTTTGCACTTTCCAATATGGTCAATTCGGGTATCACCAAGGTCGGTGTCATTACCCACTATAACTATCAGTCGCTGCTCGACCACATCGGAACGGGCAAGGACTGGGATCTGGCGCGCCGCACGGGCGGCATCAAGATCCTGCCCCCCTTCATCACCGCTTACGACAACGCGGTGGCGGGGCGGGTGTATTCCACCCGTCTTGAGGCCCTGATGGGCGTGATGAACTTTATCGACCGCTGCACCGAGGACGTGATGGTGCTTTCGGACTGTGACGTGATCTGCAATGTAGATCTCAAGTCCGTGATGGCACAGCACGAGAAAAACGGCGCGGATGTGACCATTATCACCGCCACCGTGAATACCGAGGAGCAAAAGCTGGATTCCCGCGTGCAGCTGCCTGCGGTCGCGGAGAACGGCTGTGTCACCGATCTCACCGAATACAACGGCGAGACGGGGCAGGTGGAGGTCTGCTCGGATATTATGCTGGTCAACCGCACCTATCTGCAGCGCGTGGTCACCGAGGCGATCTCGCGGGGCTACCGCAGCTTTTACCGCGACGTGATCTACCGCCATCTGCCCGAGGGGCGGGTATTTGCCTGCCGCTATGACGGATTTTTTGCGCGGCTCAACTCGCTGGAAAGCTACTTCCGCTGCTCGATGAAGCTGCTGGAGCACGATGCCCGTGTCAACCTCTTCTATCGCAGAAACCAGTCGATCTATACCAAGATCCGCAATTCCGCCCCCACCCGCTATCTGCCCGGCTCCTCGGTCTCCAACTCCCTGGTGGCCGACGGCTGTGTGATCGAGGGGACGGTGGAAAATTCGGTGATCTTCCGCGGCGTCAAGGTGGGCAAGGGCTCGGTGGTCCGCAACTCGATCCTGATGCAGGATACCCTGGTGGGCAGCAATGTGCGCCTCAACTGCGTGATCACCGATAAGAACGTGATCATCAAGGACGGCAGAGAGCTGAGCGGCCACGAGACCATGCCCTTCTACATCGGCAAGGGTCAGATGGTCTGATCGCGGAAAAAGGAGAATATCTTTATGAAAAAAATTCTGTTTGTCGGCGCTGAGGCTCTGCCCTTTGCCGCTACGGGCGGGCTTGGCGATGTGCTGGGCACCCTCCCTGCGGCGCTGGCGGCCGCCCCCAATACCGATGTGCGGGTGATCCTGCCGCTTTACGGGCAGGTGGGTGAAAAATGGCGCAATGAGATGAAGGAGGAGGCCGTATTCTACGTCAAGCTGGCGTGGCGCAGCCTTTATTGCGGTGTGAAGTCCCTGAAAAAGGACGGCGTGACCTACTACTTTATCGACAACGAGTACTATTTCAAGCGGGATACGCTCTACGGCAGCTTTGACGACGGCGAGCGCTTCGCCTTCTTCTCTATGGCGGCGGTGGAGTGCCTCGCGCACATCGGCTTTTATCCCGACGTGCTGCACGCCCACGACTGGCAGGCGGCGCTCTCGGTGGTCTACCTCAATTGCCTTTACCGCAATGTGGCGGGCTATGAGCGGATCCGCACGGTCTTTACCATTCACAACATTGAATATCAGGGCAAATACGGCTTTGAGATCCTTGGCGATGTGTTTTCGCTGGGGCAGGAGGAGCGGTCGCGGATGGAGTTTGACGGCTGCATCAATCTGATGAAGGCGGCCATTGCTTCGGCCGATCGCGTGACCACCGTCAGCCCTCGCTATGCCGAGGAGATCTGCGACCCTGCCTTTGCCCACGGGCTTCACGGCATCCTGCAGGAGCACCGCGGCAAGCTCTCGGGCATTCTCAACGGCATTGACGATCAGCTGTATAACCCTGCCGTTGACCCCGTGATCGGCACTCCCTTTACCGCCGATGACGTGAGCGGAAAATACGAAAACAAAAAGGCGCTCCAGCGGAGCCTGGGGCTTCCCGCCCGCAGCGATGCGCCCCTCTTTGCCGTGATCACAAGGCTGGTGTCGCACAAGGGCGTGGATCTGATCGCCGAGATGGCAGATGAGCTGCTGAGCCACCGCGTGCAGCTGGTGGTGCTGGGATGCGGCGACGGTGCCTACGAGCACTTTTTCCGTGATCTTGAGCATCGCTACCCCCAAAAGGTGCGGGCGCTGATCACCTATGACAGAGATCTGGCCAAGCGCATCTACGCGGCGGCGGATATCTTCCTGATGCCCTCAAGGAGCGAGCCCTGCGGGCTTGCACAAATGATCGCCTCGCGCTATGGCGCGATTCCCGTGGTCCGCGAAACGGGCGGTCTTGCCGACTCGATCAAGGGCTATTGGGTGGAGAACGGCGAGCAGCGGGGCAACGGCTTTACCTTTGCCAACTATAAAAGCCGCGAGCTGCTGGAGCGCTCGCTTGCCGCCTGCACACTCTGGCGAAAGCCCGAGGAGCGGGAGAAATTTGTGAAAAAGATCATGCAGATCGACTTTTCCTGGGCGCGCTCTGCCCGCGGTTATCTCGATCTTTATGACGGACTTTGAGCCACGCCTCAAAGGGGCTTAATCGAAATAATTTATACCGTTGTGGGGCATAATGAAAAAAATGATCGCCACAGCAAATCGGAGGAACAGCAAAGCATGAATTACCAACCAAACGCACAGCAGGTCAAGCAAACCATAGAGGAAAAGCTTTCCCGCCATTTCGGCTGCACTGCGGCAGAGGCATCCCGAGATCAGCTCTATAAGGCAGCCGCACTCTCTCTTAAGGACATTCTCACCGAAAAACGGGGCGAGTTTAAGAAAAAGGTGAACAAAAAGGGCGCCAAGCGCGTGTACTATATGTGCATGGAATTTTTGATGGGGCGCTCGCTGAAGACCAATCTTTGCAACCTCGGCCTGCAGGAGGCCTATCGCAAGGCGATCTCCTCGCTTGGCTTTGAGCTTGACGAGCTTTACGAGTGCGAGCCCGATGCGGGTCTTGGCAACGGCGGTCTTGGCAGACTTGCCGCCTGCTTTATGGATTCGCTCTCCTCTCTCGATTACCCCGCCACGGGCTTTTCCATCTGCTATGAATACGGCCTTTTCAAGCAAATGATCGTCGACGGCATGCAGGTGGAGCTTCCCGATGTGTGGCTGCCGGGCGGCGAGGTCTGGCTGGTGCCCCGCACCGATCGCGTGTACCGCGTGCATTTTGGCGGCCGCGTGAAGGAGGAGTGGCGTGAGAACCACCTGGAGGTGGTTTATGAGGGCGGCGAGGAGATAGAGGCCATCCCCTACGATATGATGGTGTCGGGTGCGGACAGCGAGGCGGTCTCGCAGCTCCGACTCTGGCGCGCCCGCCCCACCCAGAACTTCAATATGGGTCTGTTCTCCCAGGGGCAGTATGCAAGAGCCCTTGAGGAGAGCAACAATGCCGAGATCCTTTCCAAGGTGCTCTATCCCTCGGACAATCATACCGAGGGCAAGCTGCTCCGTCTGTCGCAGCAGTATTTCCTGGTTTCCGCCTCCTGCCAGAGCATTATCCGCGACCATATGGCGGTGTACGGCACTCTTGACAATCTGCCCGATAAGGTGGCGATCCACATCAACGACACCCATCCCGCACTCTGCATTCCCGAGCTGATGCGAATTCTGCTTGACGAGTATCATTTCTCCTGGGAAAAGGCGTGGGATATGGTGGTGCGGACGGTCTCCTACACCAATCACACGGTGATGCCCGAGGCGCTGGAGACCTGGAACGAGGATCTGTTTGCGCTGAAGCTGCCCCGTATCCATATGATCGTCAAGGAGATCAACGAGCGCTTCTGCCGTGACGCGTGGCAGTATTTCCCCGGAAACTGGAACCGCATTTCCGCGATGAGCGTGATCGGCTACGGTCAGGTGCGGATGGCCAACCTTTCGGTGATCGGCTCCCACCACATCAACGGTGTTTCCAAGCTGCATTCGCAGATCCTCAAGGACTCCGTCTTCAAGGACTTCACCCGTATGTACCCCGATCGGTTTGACAACGTGACCAACGGCATTGCACACCGCCGCTGGCTGGTCTACTCCAACCCCGCCCTCGCGGGCCTCATCGATGATTGCATCGGCCCCGAATACCGCAAGGAGCCCGAGCGTCTTTTTGACCTTGCCAAGTTTGCCGACGACGGCGCCGTGCTTGACCGTCTGGCGGCCATCAAGCTGCAAAACAAGGAAAGATTTTCGGATTTCTTATACCGTCGCACGGGTAAACGGCTTGATCCCCACGCCATCTTTGATGTGCAGATCAAGCGTCTGCACGAGTATAAGCGCCAGCTGCTCAATGCACTCAATATCATCGGGCTTTATCTTGATCTCAAGGAAAACCCCGATCTTCCCATCACCCCTCAGACCTTTATCTTCGGTGCCAAGGCGGCTCCCGGCTACCATATGGCCAAGCGCATCATCAAGCTGCTTTGCATGATCGGTCGGGATATCGAGTCCAACCCCCGCATCGCCGAAAAGCTGAATCTTGTGTTCCTTGAGGATTACAACGTCAGCACCGCAGAGATGCTGGTGCCCGCTGCGGAGATCAGCGAGCAGATCTCGACTGCGGGCAAGGAGGCAAGCGGCACGGGCTGTATGAAGATGATGATCAACGGCGCGCTGACCATCGGCACACTGGACGGTGCCAATGTAGAGATGCAGGCCGCCGTCGGTGCGGAAAACATCTTTATCTTCGGCCTCACCGCACCCGAGGTGGAGGAGCTTTGGGCCAAGGGCTATCAGCCCGCGCGCTACTATGCCGCCAACGAGCGCCTGGCGCGCATCGTCAACTACCTGAACACGGGCTTTGCGGGCGAGTCCTTCTCGGACATTGCCGCCTATCTGCTCTACGGAAACGGCGTGGCAGACCCCTATCTCTGCCTTGCGGATTTTGATTCCTACTCCGCCGCACATCAGTCTGCGGTGAGCGCCTTTGGCGATCCTGCCCGTTGGAACCGTATGTCGCTGAAGAATATTGCTGCAGCAGGGCACTTTGCGGCGGATCGCAGCATCAAGGAATATGCCGACCGCATCTGGCATCTGCAGCGCCTGACGGAGAAGCGCTGATGCTTCCCGTCATCAGACCTGCAGCACCGCTTCCCGTCATCAAAAAAACGGTAAAGGGCAAGGACGCCTCCCTGCGGGGGGCGTTCTTCCGTCAGGATACCCTTGCCCTGCAGGTGCGCGTGCCGCGCGCCCTGGGGGCGGCCGCCGTGGTGCTTCGCATTGCGCCCGACGGCGGGGAGGATGCTGACATCTCGCTTTCCTTTGTCACTACCGCGGGCGGATGGGATACTTACAAAACCGAGCTGTCGCTGGCGGCGCTTTGCGGCGAGGCGGAGAGCGGGCTTTTCTACTATGAGTACCTCTTTTTGCGCGGCGCGGACACCTGCTTTACCGACACGGCCGACAATGTGACCTTTACCCTTTGCGATCACTCGGCGGGGCGCTTTCGCCTGCTGGTCAGCGCGGATGATTTTACCACCCCTGCCTGGTTTCACGGTCGCACCATGTATCACATCTTTGTAGACCGTTTTGCCCCGGGACGGGGTGAGAAACGGCAGGATGCGGTCTATCACGGGCGCTGGAATGAGGAGATCGAGCAGTTCGGTGCCTACCCCGGTGCGCCCGTGGCGAACAACGAGTTTTACGGCGGCACGCTCTGGGGCATTCTCGACAAATTGGATTACCTTTCCTCCCTTGGCGTGGGTGTGCTTTATTTAAGCCCCATCTTCAGAGCGGATTCCAACCACAAATACGATACCGGCGATTATGCCGAGGTGGATGCCCAGTTCGGCGGCAGGGAGGCGCTTTGCGCCCTGCTGGATGCCTGCCGAAAGCGCGACATCGGCGTGATCCTTGACGGTGTATTCAACCACACGGGGGATGATAGCCGCTACTTCAACCGCCGCGGCAGCTATGATACGGTGGGTGCCTACCAGTCGTTGGCATCCCCCTATCATGACTGGTACTATTTCAAGCGCTTTCCCGACAAATACGAGTGCTGGTGGGATATCGAGATCCTGCCAAAGCTCAATCTTTCCCATCCCCCGCTCCATCGGTATCTGGTGGGCGAGGGGGGCATTGTGGATACCTATACCCGCCTTGGCGTGCGGGGCTGGCGGCTGGATGTGGCCGACGAGCTGCCCGATCCCTTTCTTGACGAGCTGCGCTGCCGCGTAAAATCGGCGACTTGCGGCGACGGCGTGATCATCGGTGAGGTGTGGGAGAACGCGGCGGATAAGATCGCCTACGGCAGGCGCCGCCGCTATTTTCAGGGCAGGCAGCTTGACAGTGTGATGAACTATCCCGTGCGAAACGGTATTGTTTCCTTTGTCCGCGAGGGGGATGCCGCCGCCCTTGCCGCCGTGCTGCGGGAGATCTGGGGCTCTTACCCCGAGGCGGTCTGCCATTCGTTGATGAATCTGCTTTCCACCCACGATACCGAGCGTATTCTCACGGTTCTCGGCGACGACCCCGATGACGGGTCGCTTTCCAACGCCGCGCTGCGGGAAAAACGGATGACACCGACCCTGCGCGAGAGGGCGCTGGCACGGCTGCGGGTCGCGGCGGCGCTGCAGTTCACCGTGTTTGGCGTTCCCTCGGTGTTTTACGGCGACGAGGCAGGCATGGAGGGCTATCACGACCCCTTCTGCCGCCGTCCCTTCCCGTGGGGAGGAGAGGAGCAGTCACTGCTTTCCTTCTACCGCCGTCTTGGAGAAATACGGCAGCAAAACCCCGTGCTCCGCGAGGGCAATTTTGCCATTCTCGCCGTGACTGCGGGCGCGATCGCCTTTGAGCGAAAGGACAAAACAGGGCATCTGATCGTGGCAGCCAACTGCGCGGATCTTCCGTTTTCTTATACCGTTTTGAGGGATAGTGAGGATCTGCTTGACGGTGGTCGTGTGAGCGGCCGCGTGGAGCTGCTGCGGGATCAAGTGAAGATCTGGAGGGTGAGATGATGTTGAAACGGCTGAAGGAGCATTTGTTTCAAAGCAAAAATCCGCAGAGCAAAAGCTATCGCTATGCCATGGCGCAAAGGATCTGCGGGCACCACGTCAAATATGTGACCGAGCGCCGCGACAATGTGGACGAGGTCATCGGTCGCTCGGGCGGACTCAACATTCGCGACGACGAGCTGCTGGTCTTTGCCTCGGCCGATGTGCTGATGCGCTGCAAGATCGCCGATATGGAGGCGGCGGAGCTGCTTTCCAAGGACGGCGTGGTCATCACCGCCCCCGACCTGGAGCACGGCGGGCAGATCCGCACCATTGTGGTCTATTACGTCTACTACCGTTGATCAAGATCACTTCACCGCGCGGCTGTGGTTTTGCTTTTGCAGGCAGGGAAACCGCGTCCATTCGTTTCTTGCCCCAACAACAAAGGTGTCATCCTGAGCGTAGCGAAGGATCTCAAAAGGTGTGCTTATGTACTTTTATGTGTATTTGCTGACAAATAAGGTGAACACGGTTTTATATACCGGTGTCACAAATAATTTGGAGCGTAGACTTTATGAGCATTGCCACCCGCTAACCAAGGAGCATTTCACGGCAAAGTATCGCGTGAATAAGCTGGTTTACTTTGAATACACAACCGATGTGAAAGCGGCACTTGCCAGAGAAAAGGAAATCAAGGGCTGGACGCGTGCGAAGAAAAACGCTTTGGTGGAAAAGACAAATCCGATGTGGAGAGATTTATCCTTAGATTGGCAAGGAGATTCTTCGTCGCCATGCTCCTCAGAATGACACCCGAAAGTGCGCTAACAAGTCCTTTTTGACGATGTGCATAAAAATTAAAATAGCAGCACCCCGATGTGACTTTTTGGGAATTTGTGTCACATTGGGGTGCTTTTTTGATGTTTTTTTGGTATTTTGCGGGCGAAAAGCCCTTGCTTGCGGTTGACAGACGGGAGGAAATATGGTAAAATATAAAGTGTTGGAAAACACCAAATGTGATTTTTAAAACCACATTAAAAAAGGAGGGCCTATGAGCTATAAAATCGTTGCCGATTCTGCGGCAAACCTTTATCACCTGCAGGGGGTCCCGTTTGCCTATGTGCCCTTAAAGGTGGTGTGCGGAGAGACCGAATATGTGGACACCCCCGAGCTTGATCTTGAGGGGATGTTAGAGGATCTGAGGACCACCAAGCTGCGCTCGGGTACCTCCTGCCCCAATACTCTTGAGTGGCAGCAGGCCTTTGAGGGGGCGGATGAGGTCTTTGCCGTGACCATCACGGGGCGGCTGTCGGGCAGCTACTCTGCGGCAGAAAAGGCAAGGGAGGCCTTTGTCGCCGATCACCCTGCCGTCAAGATCCACGTGTTTGATACCCTTTCCGCAGGCCCCGAAATGCACCTGATCGTGGAGAAGATCGCCGCGCTGAAGCAGGCGGGTCGCTCCTTTGAGGAGGTGATCGCGGAGGTGGAGGCCTACAGCCGCCACACACATCTGATCTTTTGCCTCAAATCTCTCAACAATCTGGCCCGTAACGGCCGCGTTGGCGCGGCCACGGCGGCGCTGGTGGGGTTGCTGGGGATCCGCGTGGTGGGCAGAGCCACCAAGGGCGTGTTGGATCCCTTTGCCAAAAGCCGCGGCGCGGAAAAGAGCCTGCAGACCATCTTCGGGGAGATGAGGAGCCGGGGCTTTGCGGGCGGCCGTGTCCGCATTACCCATTGCCGTAACGAGGCAGGCGCCAATGCGCTGCGGGAGCGGATCCTCGCCGCATACCCCGCGGCCGATGTGGCGGTGGCAAGCTGCACCGCACTTTGCTCCTTCTATGCTGAGATCGGCGGCCTGATGATCGGCTACGAGAGCGAATAACAAATACCGTTACAGGTCTAAATAAAAAAGAGGCAGACACGATAGGTGTCTGCCTCTTTTTGCGCGGAGCGCCGAGGGGTTATGCCCGCACCGCACCCTCGCCGCGCACCAGATATTTCACCGTGGTGAGGGCGTCAAGCCCCATCGGGCCTCTGGCGTGCAGTTTTTGGGTGGAGATGCCGATCTCGGCACCAAAGCCGAACTCGCCCCCGTCGGTAAAGCGGGTGGAGGCGTTGCGGTAGACCGCCGCCGCATCCACAAGCGTCTCAAATTTTTCGGCCGCCGCATCGTCGGCGGTGATGATGGCCTCGCTGTGGCGTGTGCCGTAGCGATTGATGTGGGCGATGGCCTCATCCACCGAATCCACCACCTTGACCGTCATCACGTAATCGTTATACTCGGTGGCAAAATCCTCCTCGGTGGCGGGAGCGGCCTCGCGGAGAAGCGCGCAGGTGGCAGGGCAGCCCCGCAGCGCAAGATCCCACGCCCGTGTTGCCGCATAAAAGCGGGGCAGGAACTCTGCCGCCACGGCGCGATGCACCAGAAGGGTCTCGGCGGCGTTGCAGACCGAAGGGCGCTGGCACTTGGCGTTGACCGTTACGGCAACGGCCATCCCAAGGTCGGCCCCCGCGTCCACATAAACATGGCAGTTGCCCGCGCCGGTCTCGATCACGGGCACGCGAGAGCTTTCCACACAGCTGCGGATGAGGCCCTTGCCGCCGCGGGGGATCAGCACGTCCACAAGCCCGCGCATCTGCATCAGGGCGTTGGCGCTCTCGCGGTCGGTGGAGGTCACAAGGCCGATCACATCGGGGTCAATGTCGCACCGCGAAAGGGCGGCGCGCATGGAGTCAACGATCGCGCGGTTGGTGAAGATGGCCTCCTTGCCGCCGCGCAGCACCGTGGCGTTGCCCGATTTCAGGCAGAGCGCCGCCGCATCGGCGGTGACGTTGGGGCGCGCCTCAAAAATGATGGCGACCACACCGAGGGGAACGCGCGCACAGGTGATCTCAATGCCCGAGGGGCGGGTGAAGGTCTCCCTTTTTGCGGTGGGATCGGGCAGGGCGGTGAGGGCGCGCATGGCATCGGCAATGGCGGCAAGCCGCTGGGGGGTCAGCGCCAGACGGTCCAACATCGCGCGGGGCACGCCGTTTTCGGCGGCGTTGTCAAGATCGCGGCGGTTGGCGGCAAGAATGGTCTCACAGTCGGCAAGCAGGCCCTCTGCCATCAGGGAGAGCGCGCGATTCCTTTTCTCGCAGTCGGCCGTGGCAATGGAGGGAGCGGCTGCCCGCGCGCGCTGGCAAAGGAGGCGCACCTGTTCAAAAATTTCAGACATCCGTGGGGCTCCTTTCAGTCTTTTTTGAGGATCTGCTCAATTTCGCAGACATAGACGAGGTGATAATCCTTTTCCGGGTAGTTGGAAAGCAGGGAGGTGTCAAGAAAGCCCGCCTCGTCAAGCCTGCCGCGGTAGAGCACACGGCAGACGAGATTGCAGGTAGCCTCTCGGATCAGCGGCACGCCGCAAAGGGTCTCGGTGTGAAGCCCCGCAGCCGCAAGCTTATCCGTTTCGCGGCCGCTTTTCGTGCCGCAGAGCCGCAGGGCATCCTTATACGCTCCGCCGAAAAAGGCCAGTGAGAGGCGAGCGGCGCTGTCCACCAGCTCACGGGTGTAGCGCTGCGGACGGATAAAGCAAAAGGCAACGGGCTTGCCCCAAAGAATGCCCATGCCGCCCCAGCTGGCGGTCATTCCGTTGGTGACCTCGCGTCCCGCCTCGTCCTTGCCGTGGGCCGAGATCAGCATAAAATCCTCGCCGATCATCGGAAAGGTGCTTGACAGCTCCGACGGTGTGATGGGGTGAAAATCCTTACATTCTTCCATAGTAGTGGCCTCCGTCCTGTTTTTCTGATTCAGTATAGCATATTCACCGCCCTTTTTCAAGCGTTCCTCCGCTTTTTTGGGGCAAAAAAAGATTACATTTAATTAAAATAGCAAAGAAAGAGGGGCAGATCGTACCCAAGTGTGCATGAAATGTATACAAGATTTGTCGAAATTGTTAAAAAAGAAGAAAGCGAAATAAATTTTCAAAAATATTGCCTAAAAAAGATTGACAAAACCGAGGAAATTTGCTATAATCGTATACACAGCATTGGTCAAACTATGTAAATGCACCATCCAAAAATCAAAAAAGGAGGCTGTTTCCATCATTTTATATATGGAAACAAAACGAAGCATGAAAAAGTGGATTAGATTGCTTGCGTTGGTACTGGCTTGTATGTCCTGCCTGATTCTGGTAGCGGCATGTGATGACGGCACTGACACCGGCGACGAAGACGATGTTACGTATATCCGTGCTGATGCGGCACTTGACGATAACGGTCGTTTGCTCGATGATCTGCCTGAGGATCTCAACTATGAGGGTGAGAGCATCAAGGTCCTTTACTGGTCTAACGTTGAGCACCAGGAGTATGAGGCAGATGAGATCATCGGTGAGAACGTAAACGACGCCATTTACGAGCGTAATGCCAACATTATGGACCGTCTCCAGGTCAACCTTGAGTGGCAGGGCGAGCGCGGCGCTTGGGATTATCAAGACAGCTTCGTCAGCCTGGTCAAGTCTACTTATCAGTCCGGCGGCAAGGGCTGGGATATCATCTCGGCTTACACCTCCACCGAGGGTATTCTCGCAGTAGAGGGCCTTCTCCAGGACATTAAGGAGATCCCCAACTCTTATGTGGATTACGGCAAGCCCTGGTGGCCCGTTAAGATGATCGAGACCATGACCATCGGCAACTCCCTTTACTTTGTATCGGGTGACGTTTCCACCAACACCCTGCATATGATGCAGTGCATTTACTACAACAAGACCCTGATCAGCCAGAGAGGCATGACCGATCCTGCTCAGCACGTTTACGACGGCACCTGGACGGTTGATAAGCTGATCGAAATGTCCAGCGACACCTACGAGGATAAGAACACCGACGGTATTGCCAACTATGAGACCGACTTCTTCGGCTTCGTTTCGGTTGCATACCACACCTCCGGTCTCTATGTCGGTGCAAACCTGCGCTATGTCGAGCCCGATCCCTCCAACTTCCTGAAGATCTCCTCTGACTACGGCTCCAGAAGAACGGTGAACCTGGTCAAGAAGCTCGGTCCTTGGATGAGCTCCAATGACACCATGATCCACCTGGCGCACAAGGGCACCGGTAAGACCGCTTCCTTTACCTTTGAGGAGCCCTTCGTCAACAACAGAGCGCTCTTCATCCTGCACCGTGCTCACTTCGCTGAGAACCGTCTGACCACCACCAAGCTTTCCTACGGTATCCTTCCTTGTCCTAAGTTCGACGAGAAGCAGGTCAACTACTACACCCAGCTGGGTAACCCCGCTTCCCTGTACGGTCTGTACGCAGGCTTCGACAAGCGCGACAACGTGGCCGATACGCTCTCTATGCTCTCTGCAGTGCTGGAGTGCTGGGCTTCTGAGTCCTACCGTCTGACCACCCCCGAGATCTTCGAGGTCAACATGCAGCTCAAGTATTCCGCAACCCAGACCGAGACCGATATGTTCGAGTATGTTCGTTCCAACATGACCTTCGACCTGGGTCCCATCTTCGCCGACTCTCTTGGCATGGCTTACCTGCCTATGAACGCTGCCATGACCGGTAGCTCTTGGAACACCGCTTACCTCGCTGTAAAGCAGTCCCTTGAGACCAAGATGAACAATATGATCGACAACCTGCGCAACAAGGCAGGCCTTGACTGATTAAAAGCTATAAAAAAACCGCCCGCACCTGCGGGCGGTTTTTTGCAGCCTCTTTACAAAAGAGAGAAAATGGTGTAAAATAAAAGAGACTGCAGATGCAGTCTCTTTTCGGAAATGGGGAGTGTGGCGGCGAGACGCTTTGACAAATCGCGTGCTATCGCGGACCGTTCCGAATCAGGCCTCGGTCTCCTCAAGCTCCTCCGCTTCCTCTGCCTCGTCCAGCTCGTCAAAGGCGATCTCCTCATCCTCAATAAAATCGTCAGAATGAAATGCGTCACAGAAGGTGAAGAAATTGCGGCAAAGACGATAGATGACATAGCAGATGGCAGATGCGGCCGAGATCACGGCCAGAGTAATGGCAATAATTTTACCATAATTGGTTTTTTCTTGCATATGAAACCTCCTTATACCGTTTTTACGGCAATCAATGCTTCTTATTTATAGTATATCATATTTTTTAAAAAAAGCAAGTGGAAATTGCGATTTGTGCAAAAAATCACAGAAGGGAGCACACTATGGATCAGCAAACGGCCATTGCCGCATTACGGGCGGCAGGAATTGAAAACGCCGCATACGAGGTGCGCCTTCTTGCAGAGCGGTTTGGCAGTGAGCTGCCGCGTGAGGTGGTGGAGCGCCGCGCCGCCCACTACCCGCTGCAGTATTTACTGGGTGAATGGGGCTTTTTCCGTGAAATATACGAGGTCAACGAGCATTGCCTGATCCCCCGTTCCGACACCGAGATCCTGGTGGAGCGGGCGGTGGGGCTGCTGCCTGCGGGCGCGCGCTTTCTGGATCTTTGCACAGGAAGCGGTTGTGTGGCGATCTCTACCCTTGCCGCAAGACCCGACACCACGGCGGTGGCGGTGGATCTGTTTGAGGAGACGCTGGCGCTGGCCGCGCGCAATGCAAAACGGAACAATGTGGCAGAACGGGTTTCGTTTTACCTTGCTGATGTGCGGCAGGGCGGGGCGCAGGCACCCTTTGACGGAGGCTTTGCCGCCATTGTTTCCAATCCCCCCTATATTCAAAATGACGTGATGCGGAGTCTGCAGCCTGAGGTGGGCTTTGAGCCTGCCGCCGCACTTTGCGGTGGGGAGGACGGACTTGATTTTTACCGTGACATATTGAGTGGGTGGCGAAGCCTGCTTGCCCCCGACGGCTTTTTCCTTTTTGAGATCGGCTACGACCAGGCCGATGCCCTTGGGCGGCTGGGGGCCGATCACGGCCTTCGTGCCGAGGTGACCCGCGACTATGGCGGGCAGGACCGCGTGGTGCTGCTGCGACCTTAAGCAGGTCTTTCCGCATTGCGCGGCGCCGCTCCCTTAAAAGGGCAGCGCTTTCTTCGCATTGTGCGATGTCACTCTCAAAAAGGCGGCATCTTTCCCGCGCACAATAGGATCCCGATCTTCACCCCCAAGCAAAAAGCGGCATAGGCTTTTTCTTGGGGGTGCTTTTGCCCCTATTTGCAAAAAAGGGGTATGACGGTATGCATTTTATTGTCTTATGTGGGGGAGATAGCGTCGAGCGCGCGGTGTCGCTTCGCTCGGGAGAGCGGGTGACAGTGGGATTGCGGGAGCGAGGCCATACGGCAGAGCTCTTACGGATCGGCGCGCTGCCACCCCCCGCGCTGCTGCCTTTGCTCTCCCGTGCCGATGCCGTGTTTTTGGCGTTGCACGGCGGTGCGGGAGAGGACGGTCGCCTGCAGCGCTACTTGGAGGAGAACGGCATTTCGCATTATACGGGTGCCACGCCCGATGCCGCCGCGCTTGCTATGCAAAAGGATGCCGCCAAGGCGGCAGTGCGCGCGGCGGGCGTGGCCGTTGCCCCAGGAACGGTATGGAATCCCGACGAAAATGCTCCGTCTCTTACCTTCCCTGCGGTGATCAAGCCGCTTTGCGGCGGATCCAGTGTAGGGGTCTGTTTTTTGGAGGATCGTGCCCAGCTTGAGGCCTGCACGGTGACCGAGCCGATGCTTTGCGAGCCCTATCTTTCGGGGCGAGAGTTTTCTGTGGGGGTGCTGGGTGATCGCATACTGCCTGCGGTGGAGATCCTTGCGCCCGGCGGGCGCTATGACTATGCCGTGAAATATGAAAAGGGAAGGTGCCGTGAGCTCTGTCCCGCACCGCTTTCCCCCGCGGCGGCGAAAAATTTGGAGCAGATGACGCGCACGGCCTTTCGCTCGCTTGGCCTGCGGGATTTTGCGCGGCTGGATTTTCGTGAGGATAGCGCGGGGACGTGCTGCTTTTTGGAGGCAAATACCCTTCCCGGGATGACCGAGACCAGCCTGCTGCCGCTGGCGGCATCGACGGTGGGCATCTCCTTTGGCGAGCTTTGTGAGCAGATGCTGCTGGGAGCAATTGGCAGGCGCCGAGTTTTAGATTGACCCTTGACAAATTTCCTCTTTTGGAGTATAGTGGTAATAGATGCTATATCAACCAAGGAGGAGTTATGGTTACCTCAATTTTGTTTATTTTTACGGCCGTTTTGGTCGTTTTGAACGTGTGGAAGGGCTTTGCCAAGGGAATGTCAAGGTCGCTTCTGCGCCTGGCGGTCAAGATCCTTGCTGTGGTGGGCGCGTTTATCCTGGCAAAGTCCTTAATGCCCACCATCAGCCGCTCGCTGGTGTCTCTGGTGGAGGAAAATCTTTTCTCCAACCCCGAGCTTGCGGCAAAGCTTGAGGATGCGGGCTTTATCTTTGATTCTGTGGCACTGGTGCTGCAAATGCTGGCAACCCCCATCGTCTTTTGCCTGATCTATCTGGTGCTCAAGCTGGTGCTGATGATCCCTTATTTCATCATTGCCTCCATTGTTTGCCACAAAAAGAGCTTTTCGGGGCGCCTGGTGGGCCTTGGTATCGGCCTTGTATCGGGTCTTATCAGCGTGCTGGTGTTCTCGGTCCCTCTCTTTGGCTATGCCGACATCGTCAGCACCGCCATTACCGAGCTGGCCGACCCTGCAAAGGATAACAGCGAGCTGGAGAGCGGCGTGGGAGAGGTCGTGGGGCAGGATGTGGAGATCCCCTCGATCTGGGAGATCAACGAGAACTACCTGATCCCCGCCTCCAAAACGCCCGTGATGTCGCAGGTCTACCGCCTTGGCGGCAATTTGCTGTTTGAAAAGCTCTCCACGGTGGAGTTTGAGGGCACAAAGACCTCCCTGAAGCACGAGGCCGAGGCGCTGATCCATATTGTGCAGGGCGTGGAGGCGCTGGGAGGCAGTGAGCTTTCGAAGTACGGCGATCGGGAGATCGATGCGCTGCACAATATCGCCGATGCCACGGGCGAGTCCCGCTTTATCTCGTCACTGGGATCGGGCGTGTTCTACACGGTTTCCACGGCGTGGCTGTCGGGGGAGGAGGCCTTTGGCGCCCCCAAGCCCGAGTTTGCCTCCGAGGAGGGCGAGATCGTGCTGGATAGCTTCCTTGAGGTGCTGTCCACCTCCAATGTGGATAACTTTGGCGAGGATATGCGGGCAACGGCGGATATGTTCGGCATTTTCCACCAATATGATCTGTTTACCGCGCTGAGCGCAGGCTCCGCCGAGGAGATGACCTCAAAATTTGCCAACAACGACTTTCTTGATGCCGCCTTTGCGCTGGTGGATGCCCATCCCCGTATGGAGCCCGTCAAGTACGCGATCACCGATATTGGTATGCGGACCTGGATCACCTACCTTGGCGAGGACCCCTCTACTTATATGGAGGATCACCCCGAGCTGATGGATTCGATCGCCAACACCCTGAAGGATGCGGTGACCGAGGACAATCAGATCGACGAGGAGAAGATCTTTGAGGAAATGACCGAGATCATGACGAGCTATGAGGTCAGCGTGGACGAGGAGACCGCGCATCTCGTGGCCAAGGGTCTTGCCCACGAGTTTACCGTGGAGGATCTCACCGAAAAGAGCACGGAGGAGCTCATTGCAATGGTCATTGATAGACTCCACCTGACAAAATAAAGAAAAAGCACCCCGTCTGCCGCCATATGGCGGCAAACGGGG
>JAZNFZ010000044.1:0-13682 GCA_045576195.1 Eubacteriales bacterium
GGTTGAACTTACGGATGGAGGTAAAATCACCGCTTCCGCAGTCGGGGCAGGTGATGTGATGCTCCTTGATGTAGGCCATCATCTCGTCATCGGACCAACCGGCAGGGTTGTCCTCAAGGCCGTTCTGGAAGGCATACTCCTCGATGAGCTTATCGGCGCGGTGACGGGCCTTGCAGGACTTGCAGTCCATCAGAGGGTCGGAAAAGCCGCCCACGTGACCCGATGCCACCCAAGCCTCGGGATTCATAATGATGGCGCTGTCCAGACCCACGTTATAGCGGTTCTCCTGCACAAACTTCTTCCACCAGGCGCGCTTGACGTTGTTTTTGAACTCTACGCCGAGAGGGCCGTAATCCCAGGAGTTGGCAAGACCGCCGTAGATCTCCGAGCCGGGGAAAATGAAGCCGCGATTTTTGCAAAGGGCAACGACTTTGTCCATTGTTTTTTCAAGATTGTTCATGATGTGCTCCTATCTTTTGTTGATATACTGTATTATTTTACTCTTATAAATAGATTTTGTCAAGGTCTTCGTGATTTTTATGTCAGGTCCTCGCACCGCGCGCCAACGAATGGAAGAAGGTCGCGTAAAGAGAGCAACAGCTGCGCGCCGCGCACACCCGCGCTGACCGTAATTTTCTCATGCTCGGAGGCAGAGGCATCGATATAAGTGGGAAAGGCCTTTTTCATTCCGATGGGCGAGCAGCCGCCGCGGATATAGCCCGTGAGGGCCAGCAGATCCTTGACGTGCACCATCTCGATTTTTTTATTGCCCGTGATGCGCGCCGCCTTTTTCAGGTCGATCTCGCGGTCACAGGGAATGCAGAAGACCACAGGACCCGTCCTGTCGCCCCTTGCGACCAGGGTCTTGAACACCACGGCAAAGGGCAAACCGATCTGCTCGGCAATGTGTGTGCCCGACAGGTCGTTTTCATCCACGGTGTATTCCAGGACCTCGTAAGGGATCCCCGCGGCATCAAGGCGGCGCATCGCATTGGTTTTGGTCTTCATCGCAGCGCTCTTCCCTCCTCGATCATATCCCTTGCGGCGGCGGTTTGTGAGGCCGTGACCGCAAGGCCGCCAAGGATCCGTGCCACCTCGGCCACGCGTCCCTCCTCATCAAGCGGAGAGACTGTGGCAACGGCGCGATCCTCTACGGTTTGCTTTTGGATCTTATAATGGGCCGTGGCAAGCGATGCGATCTGCGCCGAGTGGGTCACACAAAGCACCTGCGTATGCCGCCCGATCTCGGAGAGCTTAATGCCGATTTTGCGGGAGGTTTTGCCCGAGATGCCCGTATCCACCTCATCAAACACGGCGCTCGTCACGCCGTCGCGGTCATTGAGCACGCTCTTCAGCGCCAGCATAATGCGCGCCAGCTCACCGCCCGAGGCAATGTGCGACAGCGGCGCGGTGGGCTCACCCGGGTTGGTGGCAATGCAAAACTCGATCTCATCCGTGCCCGCAGCGCCAAGCACCCCTGTATCACTCACGCGGATCTCAAACTTTACCGACGGCATATCAAGAAATGCAAGCCCTTCAAGAACACCGCGGGACAACACCGCCGCAGCGCTCGCTCTTGCCCGATGAAGCTCGTCGGCCAGCGAGAAAAGCTCCTTTTCCTGCTGCCGCAGCAGCGCCCCAAGGCGCTCACTCTCCTCATCGGAATGCTCCAGGGCAGAAAGCCGCTCGGCCGCATCCCGTCGGAAGGCAAGGATCTCGGCAATGTCGGCACCGTATTTACGGCGGAGCTTTGTAATGGTATCCAGCCGCGACTCCACCCGATCAAGTGCAGCGGCAGGATCTCCCTCGGTATCCTCGCCAAAGTCGCGCACGGTGTTGGCAATATCCTCTACCTCATAGCGCATCTCTGTCAGCTTCCCCGCAAGCTCGCCCGCCTCGGGCAAGGCGGAGGAAAGCTGTGAAACAGCCTGCGCCGCGCGATCCAGTAGGGTGGTAGCGCCCTTTTCGCTGCCGTGAAGCAGAAGATAGGCAAAGGCACTTTGCTTGGCGATCTTTTCCGCATTCTGCAGCTTGGTGCGCTTTGCGAGAAGCTGCTCCTCCTCGCCCTCGGTCAGCTTGGCCGCATCAATATCAGCGATCTGAAAGGCAAGGATATCTCGCAGGCGGTTTTTCTCGGCACCGTCACGCGCAAGAGCCTCAAGGGAGGCCCTCGTCTCGCCAAAGGCGCGGTAGAGCTCACGGTAGCGAAGATCGGCGCCGCCAAAATCAGCGCAGGAATCCAGCACCGAGGCCTGCACACTCCTTTGAAGCAGGCGTTGGTTATCATTTTGCCCGTGAATGCTCATCAAAAATCGGGAAAGCTCCCGAAGCATGGAAAGCGGGATCACGCGGCCGTTCAGGCGGCATTGCGACTTTCCCTCGGCAGACAGCGTGCGCTGAAGCAGCAGCTCGTCCTCTGCGGAAAGCCCCATCTCCGAAAGATAGGCAAGGCAAGCCTTTCCCACATCGCGAAAGACGGCGCTGACAAGCCCCGCGCTCTCGCCGCTTCGCACCAGGTCACGGGCGGGCTTTGCACCAAGCAGAAAGGCGATGCAATCGATCATCACCGATTTGCCCGAGCCCGTTTCACCCGTGATGACGGAAAGCCCGTGGGAAAAGTCCACGTCCAGTGATCGGATCACCGCCATATTCTCAATATGTAGTGATTCTAACATTGCTTATCCGACCTTCATCATCACATGAAGTCTCTCGCTGATGTTTTTCGCGGAGGCTTCATTTTTGGTGGCAACAAAAATGGTATCGTCCCCCGCCACACAGCCAAGCACCTCGGCAATGGTCAGGTTATCGATGGTGCCTGCCACCGCTTGTGCAAGCCCCGGGAAGGTCTTGATCACAACCAGGTTCTGTGCATACTCCACGCTAAGGATCGAATCCACCAGCGCGGCGCTGAACTTCATCCCCGCCGCCATCTCCTCTTTTTTGGGGGCAACGTAGCGGTAGCTTCCCTTTCCCGTAAGCACCTTGGTGAGCTGCAACTCCCGAATATCACGGGAGACGGTTGCCTGCGTAACCGTATAGCCCTCCACCTGCAGGCGCTCAATGAGATCATCCTGGGTCTCTACCTGGTAGCGATTGATGATCTCCAGAATCTTTTTTTGTCGATTGGCCTTCATAAGAGCACCTCACACATAAGAATTCATTTTCTTTTGCAGCTTGGTATAAAATCCGCCATGCTGCAAGCGGATCAGCCTCGTCTCCATCGCGGATTTGGTAACGCGCACCACATCGCCCCGATAGATCTCAAAATTGATCCGTCCGTCTACGGTCAAAAAGAGCATTTTTTCTCTCTGGCAGGTATTTTTCACCTCAAGCACCGCATCGTCACGGAACAAAAGCGGCCGCGCCGACAGCGTATGGGGGCAGACGGGGGTGACACAGATGCAGGAAAGATGCGGATCTGTGATGGGGCCGCCCGCCGACAAGGAATAGGCTGTGGAGCCCGTGGGGGTTGCCACAATGAGACCGTCTGCGCGGTAGGAGGAGATCGGCTCTCCCCCCTCGGAAAGCTCAAGGTCGACGATGCGCGACACCGAGCCGTTGGAGATCACCGCATCGTTAAGGGCAAAGGACTCGGCCTTTACCACGCCGTCCTGACGGCAGACCTTGATGGAAAGCATCGCGCGCCGATCGATCTCATACTCCCCGTCAAACAGCTTTTTGAGCAGAGAAAGCTCGCTCATTTCAAGCTCGGTCATATAGCCGAGATGCCCCATATTGATGCCGAGGATCGGCTTGTCGAGAAGCGCGGCGCGACGGGCCGCGTCAAGCAAGGAGCCGTCTCCGCCCAGCACCACCACCGCATCGCACGCGGCATAGACCTCCTCAAGGGAGAGATAGTGATACTCGGAGCGATTTTTGTGCATACGGAAGATGCGGTCCTTATTGACCGACGCAATGAGGACCTCCGCGCCGTACTTGATCAGCTCCTCCGCCACGGTCATGGCGGCATTTGCCTTATCGTATATGTTAAAATTCGTAATCAGTGCAATCTTTTTCATCGGATCACCGCCTTTTCAAGCACTGTTTTTTCTATGGAAAACCAACTGTTATCGCAGGCACCCTCCTGCTTGACAAAATACGCTAAGAATTCCTGATTGCCGTCTCCGCCGAGGATCGGCGAGGGGGCGACACCAAGGCAGAAAAGCCCTGCCTCGGCCGCGGCCGCAAGCACGCGGCGGATGGCAAACAGCTTTGCCGCAGGATCCTTGACGATGCCGTTTTTGCCGATGGCGGCGGGGCCCGCCTCAAACTGCGGCTTAATGAGGGAAAGAAGCCTTCCGCCCGCTTGCAGCACAAGAGGAATGCGCGGCAGGATCAGCGTTTGCGAAATAAAGGAGACATCCATTACCGCAAGCTCCGAAACACCCACATCCTCGGGTGAGAGGGCTCTGGCATTGTATTTTTCAATATTTGTGACCCGCGGATCGCAAAGGAGGGTGGGGTGAAGCTGCCCCGAGCCTACATCCACAGCCGTAACGTGTGCCGCCCCGCTTTTCAGCAGGCAATCGGTAAAGCCGCCCGTGGAGGCTCCAATATCAATGGCGCTGACACCCGTCACATCCACGCCAAAGAGCCGAAGCGCGGCGAGCAGCTTTTCACCGCCCCGCCCCACAAAGCTCTCCTGCCTGACGGTAAGCGTCGGTGTGCCCACCACCTCAAGAGAGGGCTTGGTCACCACCTCGCCGTCCAGCAAAACAGCGCCCGACAGGATGAGGCGCTTGGCGCGCTCACGGCTATCGGCCATTTTTTGCGAAAGCACAAAAAGATCAAGTCTCATATTCAAGCCCCAAAGATCTTATCAAAGAGGAAATACTGGCAGAAGAACGCCATTGTCACACCCAGCAGTGCACCGAACAGCACCTGAAGCGGGGTGTGTCCGATCATCTCGGAAAGCGTGATCTGGGTAAAGTTCTTATGCTTTTTGGTGAGCTCACTTGAGATCTGATTGATCACCTCGGCCTGCTTGCCCGACTCACGGCGCACACCCGAGGCATCCCGCATCACCACAACGGCAAGCACGGCAGAGACTGCAAAAATGGCTGAATCAAAGCCGTGAAGGATGCCGCAGGAAACGCAGGTAGCGCACACCACTGCCGAATGGGAGCTTGGCATGCCGCCGCTTCCCACTAAGATCTTAACAAGAGAAAGATTCTCTCTTGTCTTCTTGGTGGTGAGAATTTTCAGCAGCTGTGCGATAAGCCAGGAGGAAATCGCGCACAGCAGCACACGGTTGGTAAAAAAATCAACCAGGTGGGATTTAAACTGAAACATATCAAAGCTCATCTCAATACCTTCTGTCAATCAAGTAATCCGCCAGAGCGGTAAGCACCTCGCTGCCCGCGAAATCGGCGATCTCGTTTTTCGCCAAAGCCGTCATTTCCCGTGCCAGCGCCCTTGCCTCCTCGGTGGAATGGTAGGAAAGGAACGTGGTCTTGTGAGAGGCCGCATCCGAGCCTGCCGATTTTCCCAGCATCTCGGCGTTCTCTGTGGCATCCAGCAGGTCGTCGATCACCTGGAAGGCAAGACCGATACCCGCGGCAAACTGCTTGGCGCGGCGCGTCCGCTCGTCTGTTCGCGAAAGCCCCGCGGCAATGCAGCCAAGCTCGGCCGACACCGCGATCAGCTGCCCCGTTTTGAGCGAATGGAGCTTGTAGAGCGTTTCCTCGGAGAGCCGCTCACGCTCTCCCTTCAGATCGATCACCTGGCCGCCGATCATACCAAAGCTGCCCGCCGCCATCGCCAGCGCCGCCACCGCATCGCGCACAGCGGCATCCGAGGCAGCCTCGGCCGTGGCGATCACCTCGAAGGCACGGGTGAGAAGTCCGTCACCCGCCAGCAGAGCGGTCGCCTCACCGTAAACCTTATGGCAGGTGGGTCTGCCGCGGCGCAGATCATCATCATCCATACAAGGAAGATCGTCGTGGATCAGCGAATAGGTATGCACCATCTCCACGGCTGCGGCAAAGCGCAGTGCCACCGCCTCCTCTCCCCCAAACAGCCGACAAAACTCAAGCACCAGGGTGGGGCGGATGCGCTTGGCCTTGGCAAGCAGGCTATAACGCTCTGCCTGCAGCACCTCCAAAAAATCGGGGTCATCGCGCCGAGTCAGCGCCGCAAGCTCCTCCTCTACCAGAGCGGCATTTGCGGCAAGACGCTCCCTGATGCTCATGCCTGACCCTCAAAGGGAGCGGTGGTCACCTCTCCCGATTCGTTTATCTGAATGCTCTCGATCCTCTGCTCGGCCTCGTCCAGCTTTTCGTTGCAGGACTTGACCAGCCGCATTCCCTCCTCGTAAAGAGAAAGAGAGGTCTCAAGATCAATTTTCTCGCTCTCCAGCCTTGCCACGACCTCCTCAAGGCGGGCAAGCAGCTCGTCAAAGCGCAAATCCTTTTTCGTCATAGCTACTCACTTTCCTGAAAGCCGCAGATCTCGGCCTTCGCAATTTTATCTTCAAAGCGGATCAGCACGCGCTCTCCTGCAGAGAGCTCACTTGCTCTGCTGACTCCGCTGCCATCCTCACGGAACACCGCCGTAAAGCCGCGCGAAAGCACGCGCAGGGGGTTCAGTGCCTCCATTTTGGCGCAAAGAGCGGAAAAGTTCGCCCGCGAGGTCTCCTTTTTTCGCTCGGTAAGAGAGGCGATACGCTCCCCGAGAAAGGCCACCGTCATACGACGCTCCTCTATGGCGCGTACGGGCGAATGCAAGGCACAGATCGCCGCGGTGCGCTCCACGCGGGTGCGGGCGGTGGAAAGGCGCTGCATCAGAGCGGGCAGCAGCCGCCCCGCGAGCGCGGTAATGCGCTCTTGCAGCTTGCTTTGATCGGGCACGGCCAGCTCTGCCGCAGCAGAGGGGGTGGGAGCGCGCAGATCGGCAGCAAAGTCGCAAAGGGTGGTATCGGTCTCGTGCCCCACGGCAGAGATCACGGGGGTGCGGCAAGCAGCCACCGCCCTTACCAGCTCCTCATTGTTGAAGGCCCACAGATCCTCCATAGAGCCGCCGCCGCGCCCGATGATGATCAGATCCACGGGTATTTTGCTCTCGAAGCAGGAAAGACCCGCCACAAGGCTTTTTGGCGCATCGGGTCCCTGCACCAGCGCGGGATAAAGGATCACCTGCGCCAGAGGATACCGCCTGCCGAGGATCTGGATCATATCGCGCACCGCCGCGCCCGTGGGCGAGGTGACAAGTCCGATCCGCGCGGGATACGGGGGGAGCGGCTTTTTTTTGAGGGGGTCAAAGATCCCCTCTCCCTCCAGTCGCCGTCGAAGCTGCTCATACGCCAGATACAGCGCGCCCACGCCGTCGGGCAGAATATCGTCCACATAGATCTGGTACTGCCCATCGCGGGGAAAGACCGCCACACGGCCGTGGACCACCACCTTCATGCCCGTTTCGGGCACAAATTTCAGCCGTCCCGCATAGGTGCGGAACATCACGGCACGAATAAGACCCGTTTCATCCTTCAGCGAGAAATAAAAGTGGCCTGTTTTGTAGTGATTGGTAAAATTCGAGATCTCGCCGCGCACAAGCAGATCGCCAAGCCGAGGATCGGAATCCAACATCATCCGCAAATATTCATTGACCTGCGTAACCGTCAGCGGTGCACCTTGCATAGCGCGACTCCTTTCTCACAAATTACAGAGAGCGGCTCTGCGACAAAGCAGAGCAATGCCCGCCGCATTATCGGCGGCAAAGGCGGGATCGGAAAAATAAATGCGGCCAAACCGCTCGCCGAGGTACCGTGCAATGGCGCGGTTGCTCATAACTCCTCCCGCAAAGACCACGGGAAGCTCGCCCTGCTCCTCACGGAGCGAGGCGGTCATAGCGGCCAGCGTTTTGGCAATAAACTGCTGGGTAAATGCGGCAACGAGCGCGGGGTCCTCGGTTTCAAGATACAGCTTTTTTGCCAGATTTTCAAGTCCCGAAAGGTGACAAATGCCACCCTTTACCGAGATCTTCGGTGGCGGGATCCTTTTCTCGTTTTGTGCCGCCAGCTGCTCAAGCGCGGGCCCGCAGGGGAAAGACAGCCCCATCATCACGCCGATGCGGTCAATGGCCTGTCCCGCGTGAAGGTCAGCGCTGCCGCCCCGCTGCTCGATGTGAAAGCCGCAGTCCTGCGGCGTGACAAGAAGCAGATCGGTGGTGCCGCCCGAAACATGGAAGGCGAAAAAGGGCTTGTCCGCCAGATCCCCCGCAGCACCCGCGCCGTAAAGCGCAGCCATAATATGCCCCGCCTGATGGGAAAAGGCATACACGGGAATATTAAGTCCTGCTGCAAGTGTCTCTGCGGCCGCTACACCCGAAAGGAAGCAGGGCATATAGGAGCCCTCCTCGTCTCGCGGCTTTGCCGAAACACCCACTGCAAGGGGTCTTCGCCCTCTCAGCTTCTCCTTCAGCTGCGCCATCAGCAGGGGCAGATTTCTGGTGTGGGCAAACACGGCATCGCTCTGCCGCAGCCCGCACTCCCCCGCCCTTACAGGAAGCGGTGCCTTGAGGTTTTCCGCCACCTCTCCCGCCTCGGTGACGATCGCCACCGAGGTGGTATAATTGCTGGTATCAATGCCGATATAGCAGGACTCACTCATTGGGGCAGATCTCATTCTTGATGCTGTTGAGAACGCCGTTGACAAAGGGGCGCGCACGCTCCTCGTCAAACTCCTTGCACAGCTCTACCGCCTCGTTGAGGGAAACGCTTGAGGGGATATCCTTGCAATAAAGCATCTCATACACCGCCAGTCGCAGGATCGAGCGGGAAACGCGGGAGATGCGCGTGGTCTTCCAGCCGTTTGCGTGCTTGTTGATCAAGGCATCGATCTCCTCAAGATGAGAGGCAATGCCGAAATAAGCATCGTGAATATAGGAGTCCACCTCAACCTCCCGATTTTCGACCGAGGTGGCGAAAATGCTGTCTCTGTCCTCATCGAGGCGAAACTCGGTTTCAAATAATAACTCAAATACTGCGGCACGCGCCCGCCTTCTGTTGATCGCCATAATGCCCTTCCGTTGCAAATATATTATACCGTTAAAAGTATTTAATATATTATAACTTCTTCTATTCAAAATGTCAATAAGATATGTGAATATTTGCATAAAAAATGAATATTCCGCAAAATAAAAGGGGCGCGGCCTCTGCCGCGCCCCTTTTATTCCTCCTCAGAGTCGCCTCTGACCTGTTCAAAATCCTCCTTTGAGGCACCGCAAAGGGGGCACACAAAGTCGCAGGGCAGATCCTCAAACTCGGTTCCTTCCTCGATACCGTTGTCGGGATCGCCACATTTGGGATCATACTCAAATCCGCAAAGCTGGCACGCGTAAATTGCCATAGTTACCTCCGTGATATAAGAATACCTTAATATCATAGTCACAAGGCGGATTTTTGTCAATAGCTTTTTTGCACATTTCGGGTTATAATTTTCAAATTTTTGTAAACAAAATAAAAACTCTCTCTCAAAATTGCATGAGAGAGAGCTCATAGGCAAGAGGAACAAATCCGAACCCGCCCTAAAGCCTTTCTTTTCGGCGCTTTCGGCACTTGGCTCACTTGCAAAGTCCACACTTGGCGGCACTCGCCAAGCACCAAAATCACACAAAAATAGAGGCTTGAGGGTCTTTGAGCTTTGGAAGAGCAAATATTTCGGATAGGCAAGATAAATTTTCGCGGCAATATGCAGATATTGCAAGGAAATTTACCGCAGCTTATACAAATATTTGCCTTTCAAAACCGAGTTCGGATCTGTTCCTCTTGCCTACCTGCAAGCGACTTAAATTTCCCTTTCCTCCTCGGTCTCGGAAAGATAGACGCGGGCAATATCAGCAATGATCTTGGCCGTGCCCTCCACGCCGAGCATGGAGCTGTCAAGAGACATATGGTAATTTTCAAATCTGCCCCACCGCTTACCTGTATAAAAGTTATAGTAATTGACACGGCGCTTATCGGTCTTGGCGATCAGATCCTTGGCCTCCTCGCGGCCGATGTCATGCCGCTTGCAAACGCGGCGGATGCGAGCCTCGTTGTCAGCGTGAATAAAAAAGCTGATGCGGGAGGGCTCGTTGCGAAGCACATAGTCGGCGCACCGTCCGATAAAAACTGCGGAGCCCTGCTCGGCGATCTCCTTGATCAGCTCGGTCTGGGTGACAAAAAGCTGGTCATTGACCGGCATATCGATACCAAAATTCCGCGCGCCGTAAATCGAGGTGCCCATAGCGAGCGAGTAAAGCAGGCTGTTGGTGGCCTTTTCGTCCACGCGGCGCAAATAATCGGCGCTGACGCCATTCTTCTCTGCTGCCATTGTGATCAGCTCCTTGCCATAGACCTTAATGCCGAGCATTTCGGCCACGCGCTCTCCGATCTCGCGTCCTCCGCTTCCGAACTGACGACCAATGGTGATCAAAACCTTTTCTGCCATAAATCAGTGCTCCTTCTCTTGGTGCTTGGCTTTATTATAGCATAATTTGCCGAATTTGTAAAGGGTTTTCTTCAAGGGGTATTAAGGGTAAGGGGAACCGAATAAGATTTTCAAGAACATTTTACGGTTTTTTCGGCTTTTTTATCACCAAAAGAAGGACGGATCTGTTATGAAATCCAAACGACGGTATTTTTACAACGCACTGCTGCTGACGGCGGTGGCCTTTTTGATGCGAAGCGTCAGCGTGGCCTTTAACGTTTACGTTTCCAATCGGGTGGGAGCGGAGGCGATGGGGCTTCTCTCGCTTATCTCAAGCGTCTACGGCTTTTCGGTCACGCTTGCTACCTCGGGCATTCATCTGGCAACGGTCCGTACGGTTTCGGAGCATCTTGAGATGACCCACGGCGCGGACAACCGACGCTGCATCAGGGCTGCTCTTTCCTATGCCGCGTGCTTTGGTACGCTGGCCACGCTGCTGCTCTTTTTTCTCGCCGCACCCATTGCCACCCATCTCCTGAAGGAGACCCGCTGCATCCGTGCGCTGCGGATGCTCTCCCTTACCCTGCTGCCCATCGCCCTCTCCTCGGTGCTCAACGGCTATTTTACTGCCGTGCGGCGCGCTTGGAAAAATGCCGTCGCGCAGGTGAGCGAGCAATCGATCAAGATCACGCTGACAGGCTATCTTCTGGTCATTGTTGCGCCCAAGACCACCGAGGGCTGCGTGCTGGCCGTGCTGATGGGAGGCGCCGTGGCGGAAACCCTTTCGCTGCTGCTGAATTTCCTGCTTTACCTCCTTGACAAGCGGCATTTCAGGGGTATCGTGCAGCGCAAAACGGGCGCGGGGATCTCGGTCGCCTCGGTTGCCCTGCCCGTTGCCGTCAGCGCTTATATGCGCTCAGGACTGATCTCGGTGGAGCATATGCTGATCCCCCGTGGCCTTGCTAAGTTTGGTCTTGACACCGCAACGGCGCTGTCGGCCTACGGCGCGCTGCACAGCATGGCTCTGCCCGTGGTGCTTTATCCCACCGCCCTTCTCTCCTCCTTTGCCGCACTGCTGATCCCTGAGGTCACCGAACAGCAGGCGGCGGGAAACCCGCGGGAGATCCGCTATATTGCGGGGCGAGTCTATCAGATGACGCTGCTTTTTTCCATCGGCACCGCCGCCGTGATGCTGCTGCTTTCGGGCGAGCTTGGCAGGGTGCTTTACGAAAGCCGCGAGGTGGCGCAATTTATCCGACTGCTGGCACCACTCATACCCATCATGTATCTTGACACCGCCACCGATGCACTTCTCAAGGGACTGGGAGAGCAGGTCTACTCCATGAATGTGAACATTACCGATGCCCTTGTCTCGGTGGTGGCAGTATCGATCCTGGTGCCCCGCATGGGCATCCACGGGTATCTTGTTACCATCTATATCACCGAGATCCTCAACGCGGCGCTCTCGGTCTGCCGCCTCCTCAAGGTCAGCGGATTTCGCCCGCAGCTCCGCTCCCTTCTCCTGCGGCCGCTGGGAGCAGCCATCGGTGCCGCCTGTCTTTCGCATCTGCTGTTCACGTTTTCGCTCCCCCACACAAAAGAGAGCGGCGGCACCCTTGTGCTTCACATTCTCCTGACCGTCCTTTTTTATGTTTTGCTGCTCTTTCTCACGGGGGCGCTGCACCCGACGGATGCCAAATGGATGCTGTTTTCTCTTTTTGAGCCCAAAAGCAAAAAGGGAGCCGCAAGCCCGCATAATTCCGCCCGAAAAGGGGAAACTTTTTAGGAATAAAGGCCCTTTTTCGGGCACTCTTCCGCTTTTTCCTTTAATTGTGAATAACTTGTAACATTTGAAGGTTCCTCTTGCAAAACTTGCAAAAATATAGTAAAATGTAATATGGGATAGAAAGTCTTATCCCCAATGATAAGAAGGAGAATAAAATCATGACCAACAACAAGTACGTTTTGTCTTGGATCGAGGAAATGGCCGCGATGACCAAGCCCGACAAGATCGTCTGGATCGACGGCTCCGAGGCTCAGGCAGAGGCTCTGCGCGCAGAGGCCTGCTCCACGGGCGAGATGATCAAGCTGAATGAGGAGCTGCTTCCCAACTGCTACCTGCACCGCACCGCCGTCAACGACGTGGCTCGTGTAGAGGGCAGAACCTATATCTGCACCCCCACCAAGGAGGAGGCAGGCAACATCAACAACTGGATGGATCCTGCCGAGATGTATGCCAAGCTGAAGAAGCTCTACACCGGCTCGATGAAGGGTCGCACCATGTACGTCATCCCCTACTCCATGGGCGTTGTTGGCTCTGATTTTGCAAAATACGGCATTGAGCTGACCGACTCGATCTACGTCGTGCTCAATATGCTCATTATGACCCGCGTCGGCACCAACGTGCTGGAGGCGCTCGGTGACAGCCCCGACTATATCAAGGGTCTGCACGCCCGCGCCGATATCGACGAGGAGAACCGCTATATCACCCACTTCCCCCAGGACAACACCATCATGTCGGTCAACTCCGGCTACGGCGGAAACGTGCTGCTGGGCAAGAAGTGCTTTGCACTCCGCATTGCCTCCTACCTTGGTCGCAAGGAGGGCTGGATGGCCGAGCATATGCTCATTCTCGGCGTGAAGTACCCCAACGGTGAGAAGAAGTATGTCACCGCCGCGTTCCCCTCTGCCTGCGGCAAGACCAACCTCGCTATGCTCATTCCGCCCGAGGTCTACAAGAAGCAGGGCTATGAGGTGGAGTGCGTGGGCGACGATATTGCCTGGCTCCGCGTGGGTGAAGACGGCCGCCTGTGGGCTGTCAACCCCGAGAACGGCTTCTTCGGCGTTGCTCTCGGCACCAACAACAAGTCCAACCCCAACGCACTGGCTACCACCATGCGTGACACCATCTTCACCAACGTTGTTCACGACACCAAGAACAACACCGTTTGGTGTGAGGGCCTCAACGATAATCCTCCCGCTCCCGGCGACGCAATCGACTGGAAGGGCAATCCCTGGGACTACAGAAAGTACGACAAGAAGGATAAGCTCGGAACCTCCGGTGCGCATCCCAACTCAAGATTTACCGCGCTTGCAAAGAACTGTCCCTGCATTTCCTCCGAGTTTGACAGCCTGAAGGGTGTTCCCGTATCCGCTATCGTATTCGGCGGTCGCCGCGCTAAGACGGCTCCCCTGGTATACCAGTCCTTTAACTGGCAGCACGGTTCCTTCGTTGGTTCCATCATGGCTTCTGAAACCACCGCAGCAGCAGCAGGC
>JAZNFZ010000045.1:0-8369 GCA_045576195.1 Eubacteriales bacterium
GCAATATGTGGATATTGCGAGGAAATTTATCGAAGTATATACAAATATTTGCCTTATAAAACCGGGTTCGGATCTGTCCCTCTTGCCTAGCCGCAAGGGTATCGAATCCATAAGCCCTGCGGCTACCGCAAGGGGCATCGCACCATATGGTGCGATGCCCCTTTTTTGCCGTCTGTGACCGTGGCGGGGGCTGTTTCATATACTTGAAACAGAAGAAGGGAGTGATTTTTGATGCAACTGGATCGAAGAGCGCTGAACAGATTGCTCTCGCTGAGTGACCGTCAGCTGGAGACCGTGATCGAGCGTCTGGCCTCGGAATATGGACTGGATCTCTCGTCCTTTCAGATCAAGGAGGGAGATATGGAGAGCCTGCGGCGTGCGCTGGGCTCGGCCACCGATGAGGATCTGCTGCGCCTTGGCGAGCAGCTGAAGAACGGGGGAGGTCGCAAATGAGCGAGAGGGAGGAGCCGCTGCACGGGGAAGGGGGTCTTCCCGAGGAGGAGTTTTCCGCCCTGCTGCAGAGCATCAGCACAATGGCCCCTCTGCTCAAGGGGGTGCTTGGCGGCGGGGGAGGCAAGGGGGCGGAAAAGGGCTGCTCGCCCCGCGAGGCGCTGCTGCTGGCGCTGAAGCCCTATCTTTCTCCCGAGCGGTGCGAGATGGTGGATTATCTGATCCGTATGGGGCGCCTTGGTGATATGATGCGCGCATTGCAGCAGCAATGAGCGCATCCCGCAAAAAAGGGAGGTGTTAGCTTGTACATCCAACCGCCAATGGAGCGCGGCGAGGAGCAAACGGTTTTGCTGCCGCGCAATTACAGTGGGAGCGTGTTCCGCAGGGAGGCACCCCCGCCGCAGAAGGCCGAGGAGCCGCCGAGTGCGGTGGCAGAGGCTGCGACCGAGATAAAAGAGCCGACTACCGTACCCGAGGAGTCGCTTGCCGCGCCCGTCGTAGAAGCGGGTGACAGCGGGGAGGAGGATGCCGTGCCTGCAGGCCTGCTTTCTGGCAAGAGTGCCGCACGGATGCCGTTTTTGTCCTCCCTGCTGCCGCCGCGCCATAGCAGGCGGGGGGATTCCTTTACCGATCTTCTGGTGCCGGGGATCCTGCTGCTGCTTTTGTGGGGCGATGAGGGGAGGGGAGAGCGCCCTCTCTCGGATGAGCTGCTGCTCTTTCTCGTGGTGCTGCTGCTTTGGAGCTGACAAAGAAAAGCAGGGCAATGGCCAATGGCCATTGCCCTGCTTTTTTCTCTCGGAGCGCCTTTGGTATGTGTTACTTGGTGATGATGCGGATGTTGGCGGGGGAAATGCCTGCCTGCTCGTGAACGATCTCGTTGATCTGCGAGATCTGATTGGGCTGCAGGCTCTCACCGTTGACCACGATCGAGCAGGCATCGCCGTTGATCACGGCAACGCACTGGGTAAAGCCCTTGGCGATCACCAGCGTCTCGATGTTGGCCTCGGCCTCCATTGCAGCGGCAAGCTCGGCGATCTCAAGCAGGGCCTCGGTCTTGGTGGCCTCGTCGGCGTTCTCGTTGTCCACCACGCTCTGCAGCACCTCAAGTGCCTCATCCCGTGCGCGTTGGCGGCTGACCTGCGTAGCAGAGAAATAGCCGTCCTCGGTGCTGTTGTCAACTGCGGAGTTGTCGCCGCCGTTATCGGTGGATGTGTCGGTCGAGGGGTCGGTGGGCTCTACATTGCCGCCGAACAGCACAATGTTGAGAATAACTGCGGCCAAGATCAGCAGTGCCGCGCAGCTGATGATCAGGTGACGGCGTCCAAATCTTCTCGGCTTTTTCTCCTCGTTTCCTGCCTCGGGCAGCTCCAGTTGCTTCTGATCCATCTTTCTGTCCTCCTTTATGAGTGATCTCACTTCACCATATGTGGCGGGCGTGCGGAATAGACCGAAAGGGCGCGAGTTTTTTCAAAAGATTTGCCGACGGATATTGACAAGCCCCCCCGCAGGGGGCTATAATAAAGCTAAATAGTTGCAGGTGCAACGAATTGACCGAAAGGAGTCGGTATATGCATTCGTTAAACCGTTTTCTCAACGGAATGAGCCGTTGTGGGGCGCTTTACCGCGCGCACCGTCTTGCCGGCAGCGGGGTCGGCGCGTATGATACCCATTATCTGTTCTATCTTTGCCACCATGCGGGGGTCACGCAGGATGCGCTGGCACGGGCGCTGTTTGTGAACAAAAGCAGCGTAACGCGGCACCTGTCCCACCTTGAGGAGGAGGGCTTTGTCACGCGCACCCCCTCCCCCGAGGATCACCGCAGCCTTGTGGTAACCCCCACCGAAAAGGCCCTTGCCATTCTGCCGCAGCTGCGCGCCGTTTCGCGCGACTGGGAGGAGCGGATCACCGCAGGGCTCTCCGCGGCGGAGGTGGAGCAATTCGGCTCGCTTCTGGAACGGGTATTTGACAACGCGAGACGCGCCATTGCAGAGGAGGTGGAAAAATGAAGCTGATCCTCCGCTATCTTGCCCCCTTCAAGGGGTGGATCATTTACGGCCTTCTTGTAAAGACCGCGGCCACGGTGCTGGAGCTTTTTCTACCTTATATATTAAGCTATATTCTGGATACGCTGGTGCCGCAGGGGAGCCTTGCCCCCATTCTGATCTGGGGCGGCGTGATGATCCTTGCCGCGCTTGGCGCGATGATCGGCAACGTCATCGCCAATCGCAACGCCGCGCGTGTGGCGCGGGATGCGGCAAGAGGCATCCGACACGATCTGTTTGATGCCACCATGCACCTTTCGGCCCGCACTACGGACGCGTTTACCGTGCCTTCGCTGGAGTCGCGGCTGACCTCGGATACCTACCATCTGCACCATTTTATCGGTATGGTACAGCGCATTGGCGTGCGCGCGCCCATTCTGCTGCTCGGCGGCATTGTGATCACGCTGATCTTGGATTGGCGGCTGGCGCTGATCCTGATCGCCACGCTGCCCTTTATCGGGCTGGCGGTGTTCTTTGTGACCAAGCGAGGCCTGCCGCTCTACACCGAGACGCAGCATGCCGTGGACGGTATGGTGCGCGTGGTGCGCGAGGACTGCCAGGGGGTGCGCGTGATCAAGGCGCTCTCCCGTGAGGATTACGAAAAAAAGCGTTATGACAAGGCAAATCGCCGCCTGGTGGATTGTGAGCGCCGCGCGGGAGTGACGATGGCGGCCTCCCAGCCACTGATGAGTCTCTTTCTCAACCTCGGCCTTGTGGCCGTGGTGGTGGCGGGCGCCTATTTTGTCAATGACGGACTCACAAAGCCGGGGCGGATCATCGCCTTTATCCAGTATTTTACCATTCTTTCTATGGCAATGACCGTGATCACCCGCATCTTTGTTCAGTACACCAAGAGCATTGCCTCGGCCAACCGCATTGAGGAGGTGCTTCGTGCAAAGCCCACAGCCGCTGCGGGGGAGACTTCCCCTGCGGGCGCGGCGCGGGAGGAGGATTTTTTGGTGTTTGACGACGTGTGCTTTTCCTATGGGCACAAGCGGGACAACCTTTCCCACGTCAGCTTTTCGCTGCCGCGGGGCGGTACGCTCGGCATTATCGGTGCAACGGGGTCGGGAAAGACCACGCTGACCGCGCTGCTGATGCGCTTTTATGAGGCCGATCACGGCAGCATCCGCATCGGTGGCAGAGAGATCGCCTCCTTTGAGGAGAAGGAGCTGCACCGCCTGTTTGGTGTGGTGATGCAAAATGACTTCATATATGCCGACACGGTGCGAGAAAACATTGCTTTTGGTAGAGAGCTCTCCGACGAAGCGATCCGTCGGGCGGCGCGTCTTGCCCAGGCCGCCGAGTTCATTGAGGCCTTCCCCGATGGGTACGAGCATCCCCTCAATGCCAAGGGCACCAATCTGTCGGGCGGTCAGCGGCAGCGCATTCTGCTTGCCCGCGCCATGGCAGGGGATCCGCAGATCCTGATCCTTGACGATGCCTCCTCGGCGCTTGACTATCGCACGGACGCGGCGCTGCGCCGCGCGATCCGCGAGGAGATGCACACCACCACAGTGGTGGTGGCACAGCGCATCAGCTCGGTGATGCACGCCGATCTCATCCTGGTGATGGAGAACGGCGCGGTGATCGATGCAGGCACCCACGAGGAGCTGATGGCGCGCTGCACGGTCTATGAGGAGATCAGCCGCTCGCAGATGGGAGGTGCTTTCCTTGAATAATATGAGAATGGGTGGCGGCGGCGGTGGACTTGGCAACTCTCGCAGCCTGGGGAGCACCAAGGTCGACCAGAAGCAGACCCGCGCCACCAAGAAAAAAACACTGCTCCGCATGGCGGGCTATCTCCGCTATTACCCCTGGACTGTTCTGCTAGCGCTTTGCTTGATGCTTGCCTCCAACCTGCTGGCGCTGGCAGGCCCCAAGATCTCGGGTCTTGCCATTGATGCCATTTCAGCAGGCGAGGGCGCCATCGACCTTCCCCGCGTGCTGCTTTACGGCGTCATTCTGGTGGTCTTTTATGCGCTCTCCTCCCTGATGGCCTATTTGCTGGCGGTGCTGATGGTGCATCTCTCACAAAAGATCATCTACCGTATGCGGCGCGAGGTCTTTGAGCGATTGATGACTCTGCCCGTGGGCTATTTTGACACCCACGCCACGGGAGATATCATCAGCCACATTTCCTATGATATCGATACGGTCAACGCCTCGCTCTCTCACGACGTGCTGCATATTTGCTCCAGCGTGGTGACGGTGGTGGGTGCGCTTTTGATGATGCTTTCCATATCCCCCGTCATGATATTGGTTTTTGCCATTACCGTGCCGATCTCCATCCTTTCCACCAGGTTTAAAACGCGGCGGATCCGTCCCCTGTTCAAGGAGCGCTCGATGAAGCTGGGTGCTCTCAACGGCTTTGCGGAGGAGATGCTGTCGGGACAGAAGACCATCCGCGCCTATTCGGGCGAGGATGTGATCATTTCGCGGTTTGATACCCGCAACGAGGAGGCGGTGAATGCCTACTACCGCGCTGATTACTACGGTGCGATCATCGGCCCCTCGGTCAACTTTATCAACAATCTCTCCATCGCCCTGATCACGGCCTTTGGCGGCACGCTTTATATGCTGACCCTTACCGTGCCCACACTCTCGCCCCTTCTTGCCATTTCCTTTGGCGATGTTTCGGCATTCGTGCAGTACTCCCGTAAGTTCTCGGGGCCGATCAATGAGCTGGCCAATATGATGAATGAGCTGCAGTCCGCACTGGCGGCGGCAGAACGCGTGTTCCGCCTGATGGACGAGGAGCCCGAGGCCGCCGATGCTGAGGATGCCGTGGTGCTGACCGATACCGAGGGCCTTGTGGAGCTGGATCACGTCAGCTTCGGCTATGTGGCGGATAAGACCGTGCTGCACGATGTGACGGTCAGTGCCGCCCCGGGCAGCACGGTGGCCATTGTAGGGCCGACGGGTGCGGGAAAGACCACGGTCATCAATCTGCTGATGCGGTTTTATGATGTGAATGAGGGCAATATCTCGGTGGACGGTGTTGAAATCCGCCATATGACCCGCTCCTCGCTCCGCCGCGCCTTTACTATGGTGCTGCAGGATACCTGGCTCTTTTACGGTACCATCTTTGAGAACATTACCTACGGCAAGGAGGATGCCACGCGAGAGGAGGCCGTTGCGGCGGCCAAGGCGGCACACATCCACGACTTTATCGAGGCCCTGCCGCAGGGCTATGATACGGTCCTGTCCGATGACGGCGTGAATATCTCCAAGGGACAGCGGCAGCTGATCACCATTGCGCGGGCGATGCTGGCGGATGCCTCTATGCTGATCCTTGATGAGGCCACCTCCAATGTGGACTCCCGCACCGAGCAGATGATCCAATCGGCTATGAAGCAGCTGATGGAGGGCAGGACCTCCTTTGTGATCGCACACCGCCTCTCGACCATTCAGAGCGCGGATGTGATCCTGGTGGTGCGCGACGGCCGCGTCACCGAGTCGGGCACCCACGAGGAGCTGTTGCGCGCAGGTGGCTTTTACGCCGCGCTTTACAACGCGCAATTCTCCTAAGACCGCGCATTGACAAAAGCCCCGTGGGGTGGTAAAATAAGACGATGCCACCTTACCGTGGCAAGAGAAGAAAAAAGGGAGGTGGCGGCTTGCGGACCGTACTGGTGGGGATCAACGGATCCTACGCGCATTCCAATCTGGCCATTCGTTGCCTGCGCGACGCGCTCGGACGTGCGGGCTTTGCTGCCGAGCTACTGGAGGGGCCTCTGCGGGATCGCCCCGATGCGCTCCTTGCGCGGCTGGTGGCTGCTGAGGCGGATCTCTACGGCTTTTCCTGCTACATCTGGAACATCGAGCAAATACTGCGCCTGGTGCGGGAGCTGCGCGTGCTTCGCCCCCACTGCCGCATCGTGCTGGGTGGCCCCGAGGCCTCCTATGATACCGAGCGCTTTTTCGGTGACGGCGCGGTGGATACGGTGATCACGGGAGAGGGCGAGGTGGCCATTGTGGAGCTTGCCCGCGCTGCAAAAAAGGGTGAGCCCTTGCCGCGTGTCCTTGTGGGAAAGCCCGATCCCGATTTCACCTCGGCAGGCATCCGATATAAAGAAACCGAGCCCGTTACGCCACTTGTTTATTACGAGTCCTCGCGCGGCTGCCCCTTTTCCTGTGCCTTTTGTCTTTCCTCGGCGGCAGAGGGTGTGCGCGCCAAAAGTGCAGAGGACACGCTCGCCGACCTGCTGGCCTTTGAAAAATTCCGAGAGCCTCTCACGGTCAAGCTGGTGGATCGCACCTTTAACTTTGACCGCGAGCGCGCCAAAAAGATCTGGCGGGGGCTGCTTTCAAAAGCCTTTACCAAATGCTATCATTTCGAGATCTCGGCTTCGCTGTTAGACGAGGAATGCTATGAGATATTGGCGCAATTTCCAAAGGATAAGGTGCGGCTTGAGATCGGACTGCAGACCGCAAATCCGAGGACGCTGGCAGACATCGGCCGCCACATTCGGGCAGATGAGGTGCTGGCGGCATCAAGGCGGCTTACTGCGCCGGGGAACCTGCACATTCACCTGGATCTCATTGCAGGATTGCCCCACGAGTCACTGACCGACATCGCGGCCTCCTTTGACGCGGCCTATGACGCGTGCGATGTGCTGCAGCTCGGCTTTCTGAAGCTGCTGCGGGGCACAAGAATGCGCGCCGAGGCGGAGGCACTTGGCATCCGCTATTCGCCAATATCCCCCTATACGGTGCTTGAAACAGACAAGCTTTCCTTTGCGGAGCTGCAGGAGCTGCACCGTGTGGCAGAGCTTCTTGAGCGAGTGCGCGACAGCGGCAGATTTGCGGCGGCACTTGACTTCATCCGCCCCTATTTGCCCTCACCCTTCCTTTTTTACAGCGGGCTTGCCGCCTATCTTGCAAAAAACGAGCCTCGCCCCACGGAAAAGCTACCGCAGCGCGCACTGTATGTGCATCTGGCGCTGTACGGCGACGGCTTTTTGCCCGACGCCGCGGCACGCGCGGCGTGGCGTGGGGCGCTGCGCCGCGATTTCGCGGCTGCGGAGGTCAGAAGACCACCGCAGGAGCTGCTATCTTAAAAGACCTATAACGGTATGAGTTTAAGGAGAAATTTATGGAACGAGTGTTGATCACGGGAGGCTCGCGCGGCATTGGTGCCGCGCTGGTAGAGGCCTTTTCCAAAAAGGGGGCGCGGGTTGCCTTTTTCTATCACCGCAATGCCGAGGCGGCAAGCAGGGTCAGCGCCCTGACGGGCGCGGCCGCCATTTGCTGCGATATTTCCTCTCCCGATGCGGTGCGCCGCGGCGTGAAGGAGGCGGTAGAGGCGCTTGGCGGCGGACCGCAGATCCTTTTGAACAATGCGGGCATTTCCCATATCGGACTCTCCCGCGATATGACCGATGCGGCGTGGCGCGCGGTGCTTGACACCAACCTTTCGGGGGCGTTTTACCTCTGCCGTGAGGTGCAGCCCTATATGATCGGGGAGCAGTACGGGCGCATTGTCAACATCGGCTCGATGTGGGGCAAGGTGGGTGCCTCCTGCGAGGTGGCTTATTCGGCGGCCAAGGCGGGTCTGCGCGGCCTTACCATGTCGCTTGCCAAGGAGCTGGCGCCCTGTGGCATCACCGTGAACTGTGTGGAGCCGGGGGTGATCGACACCGAGATGAACGCGTCGCTTGACCCCGAGGCGCTGGCGGCGCTTTGCGAGGAGACCCCGCTGGGTCGCCTCGGCACCCCTGCGGAGGTAGCGGCGACGGTGCTGTTTCTTTGCTCCGAGGGCGCCTCGTTCATCACGGGGCAATGCCTTGGCGTAGACGGTGGCTTTGCGGTATAACGCATACCGTCCGATAACAAAGCCCGCCCACACCGATCGGTGAAGTCGGAGGCCAAGCG
>JAZNFZ010000046.1:0-26967 GCA_045576195.1 Eubacteriales bacterium
GCCCACCGCCACCACCCGTCCGCCCGCCTTGCGGCAGGCGTTGATCCGCGCGGCGCTCTCCTCGGGCACCGGGAAAAACTCGGTGTGCATCACGTGCTCGTCCACCCGATCCGCCTTGACGGGACGGAAGGTGCCAAGTCCCACATGCAGCATAACGGGGGCAATTTCCACCCCCTTTTGGCGGAGTCTTTCGAGAAGCTCGGGCGTAAAATGCAGCCCCGCAGTGGGTGCGGCAGCAGAGCCCTCTTCTCTGGCGTAGACCGTCTGATAGCGGTCGTTGTCGCGGAGCTGCTCCGTGATGTAGGGGGGCAGAGGCATCAGGCCGATCTTATGAAGCACATCATAGATATTGGCAAATTTCCCGTGATCGTAATCGAAGTGGATGAGACGGTTGCCCTCCTCCACAATGTCGGTCACAGTGCCAAGCAGCATTCCCTCTCCGAACACCACCCGCGCACCGATGCGCGCCCGCTTGCCGGGCTTTACCAGGGTCTCCCAGGTGTCCAGCTCGCGCTGGCGCAGCAGCAGCAGCTCAACGGCGGCCTCGGGCCTACCCTCGGCGTGGCCGTAAAGCCTTGCGGGGATGACCTTGGAGTCGTTGATGACCAGCACATCTCCCTTGGAGAGATAGTCCACAATGTCATAAAAATGGCGATGCTCCAGCGTTTGCCGTCCGCGGTCGAGCACCATCATACGGGAGGCATCGCGGGGCTCTACGGGATGCTGCGCGATGCGCTCCTCGGGCAGGTCGTAGTAAAAATCAGAGGTTTTGAGGTCTGTTTTCGGCTTTTGGTTGATGATCGGGGCGTTCATAGATTCCTTTCTCACACAAAACTTGAAAAATCCGACAAAAGCAGTTGACAAGCAGAGTGATTTGTGTTAAGATGTGTGTAGACCGTACGGTCGGAAAAACATAATATAATGATAGAGGCGCAAAATGCGACCTCGCAGGAGCAAGGCCGCCGCGGCCACTTGAGCACCTTGCGGGAGCGTAATTTGCCGAAGTGGGGCTCCTGCGGCGGGCGTTCTGCTGGTCTGCACGGTTCAAAGCTGTGGGACTGTCGTCAGTTTTGATGGAGAGCTATCTGTATGTGTGCCGACGGGCATAGCCTGTCCTTATTATAGTACAAGTACAGCTGGTTTTCAACCAGTTTTTTTATTTTTCTCCTGTTTTTCCGCACGTCATAGCGTTTTTTTATGAGAAAAGGAGCACATTATGAGCAAGCAAAAGCAAACCATCTTCACGGGAGCCGCTACCGCCATCATCACTCCCTTCAAGAACGGAAAAATCGACTATCCCGCCTTTGGCCGACTGATCGACCGCCAGATCGACGGCGGCATCGATGCCCTGGTGGTGGCAGGCACCACGGGCGAGGCCGCGACCCTTGACCACGAGGAGCATTGCGAGCTGTTGAAGTACGCCGTGGAAAAGGTCGAGGGCCGCGTACCCGTCATTGCGGGCACGGGCAGCAACGACACCGCCTACGGCATCGAGCTCTCGCGCTACGCCTGCGAGGTGGGCTGCGATGCACTGCTGCTGGTCACCCCTTACTACAACAAGTCCACCCCCAAGGGCCTTATCGAGAGCTTTCTTGCCACGGCGAAGGCCACCACAAAGCCCATCATCCTTTACAATGTTCCCTCCCGCACGGGTGTCAACATTACCCTGCCCGTTTACCGTGAGCTCGCAAAGCACGAGCGCATCGTGGCGGTCAAGGAGGCCTCGGGCAACATCTCCGCCATTGCCGAGCTCTTTGCGGAGTGCGGCGACGCGCTGGATATCTACTCGGGCAACGACGACCAGATCGTTCCCCTGATGTCGCTTGGCGGCAAGGGCGTGATCTCGGTTCTGTCGGGCATCCTTCCCGGGGAGACCCACGAGCTCGCTGCCGCCTGCCTTGCAGGTGACTTCAAAACGGGCGCTGCACTGCAGCTGAAATATCTGGATCTGATCAACACTCTCTTCTGCGAGGTCAATCCCGTGCCCGTCAAGACCGCCTCGGCACTGCTTGGCTGGTGCGAGGAGGAGTTCCGCCTGCCCCTTTGCGAGATGGAGCCCGCTCACCGCGACAAGCTGATTGCCGTGATGAAGCAATACGCCATTCTCTGATCTTGCCGAAAGGACGTTAAATCTATGCTGAACATTCTTCTTTGCGGCTGTGGCGGCCGTATGGGTGCCGCCGTGGAGGCTGCGGCCATTGCCGCAGGAGACCGCATTGTGGCAGGCGTTGATGTCAACCCGCCCGCCGCAGGCCCCTACCCCGTTTTCACCTCGATCAAGGAGTTTTCGGGCAAGGCAGATGTGATCATCGACTTTTCGCACCACAGCGTGCTGCCCACCCTCCTCGCCTTTGCCGCCGAAAGCGGCACCCCCCTGGTGGTGGCCACCACGGGTCACACCGAGGAGGAGCTGGCGGCAATGCGCGCCGCCGCCGCACACACCCCCATCTTTTTCTCGCGCAATATGTCGCTCGGCATCAACCTTCTGATCTCACTTTGCCGCCGTGCGGCTGCCACGCTGGGGGCTGATTTTGACATTGAGATCATCGAAAAGCATCACAACAAAAAGCTGGATGCCCCCAGCGGCACAGCCCTGATGCTGGCCGATGCCATTGCCGCCGCAGACAGCGACGAGCACCCCTACATTTACGACCGTCACGCCGAGCGCCGTCAGCGAGCGCGGGGCGAGATCGGCATTCACGCCGTGCGCGGCGGCACCATCGTGGGCGAGCACGAGGTGCTGTTTGCAGGCAAGGACGAAGCCCTGACCCTCTCCCACACGGCCACCTCCCGCGAGGTGTTTGCCACGGGGGCCCTTCGCGCCGCACACTTTATGGTGGGCAAGGGCGCAGGCCTTTACAATATGGATGATGTGGTCGGCTCACTCTGATGTCAAAGACCCCGCCTGAGATCAGGCGGGGCTTTTTTCTTTTACGGCTTCATTTTCATCAGCGTGCCGATGGTCTCGCCCATGGATTCCACCGCGTTGGCGGCGCGCTTTGCAAGCTTGCGCGGCTTTGCCTTGCTCTCGCTCATCAGAAGTCCCACGGTGCCTGCCACCACCATTCCCGCAAGGATCCCCGCTGTCGTCATCACTACCTTGTTCATTTTCATTCCCCCTCCTTCTTTTTTTGTTAGTTTGCGCGCCGCGGCGGCAGGGTATGCAAAAAAAGAAGAAGGATTTTCAGAAGAAAAAGCCAAAATTGCTTGCATTTGCAAGGCAAAACTGTTATAATGGAAGCAATCAACCGAGAGGAGAGCAAGATGGAGCAAATTTATACCATTCCCGTCAACGAAGCGTTTGATGCGGGTGTCGCCAACCCTTCCTGCGGCTGCCCCATGTGCGCCCTTTACCGCAAGCTGGAGGAAAACGAGCTTGACCTCATTCTCGGTGCCTCCATGATGGAGCCTGATGTCCGCATCAAAACCAACAAGCAGGGCTTTTGCCGCACCCATTATGATATGATGTTCGTCCGCAAAAACCGCCTTGGCATGGCGCTGACGCTGGAAAGCCACCTGAACGAGCTGAAGGAGGACCTGAAAAGCGGTCTTTTCGGCACGCTCATCGGTCGCCCCGATGCCAAGCCCCAAAAAAGGATCGCGGCACTGGAGGGCTCCTGCTACGTCTGCGAGCGCATTGATTTTCATTTTACCCATATGGCAGAGACCGTGGTATATCTTTACGAAAGCGAGGAGGCCTTCGCCAAAAAGCTGGCCGCCCAGCCCTATTTCTGCCTGCCGCACTACCGCCTGCTCCTTGAGCACGGCGCGGCAAGGCTTTCCAAAAAGCAGCTGCCCGCATTTTCGGATCTGCTGAAAAAGGTGGTGAGCGGATACCTTGACACCCTTTCCGAGGATGTGAGCTGGTTCTGCAAAAAATTTGACTACCGCTATGAGGATGAGCCCTGGAAAAACTCCAAGGACAGTGTGGAGCGCGCCATCAAATTCCTGCGCTCTGATCTGCACAGAAGCGACAAATAAAGGAGAGCTGTGATGAAGCTGACTCTTGATCAGATCCGTGCGATCACTCACGGTGCCCTTACTGTAGCCGAAGTCGATGGAGGATTCTGTTTTGCGCGTTTCTCACCCCGTCAACAGGCTTATTACGACATGACCCATCCCGATTTCGGCAAAAAGGCCCACGCCACCTCGGGTGTGCGGCTGGAATTTCTGACCGATTCCGACCACCTTTCCTTCACCTATACCGTAAGCAGCGCCTCCAGCCGCCCGTTTTGCTTTTTTGATGTGTCTGTGGACGGCGTGCTGCTTTTACACCACGGCGAGGAGCAGCTGCAAACAAGCACAGATACCGTATCCCTCGCCCTCCCCGCGGGCACCCACCGCGTGGCGGTCTACCTGCCCTGCCTTTTTAGGGCAGTGCTTTCCAATGTCACACTGGACGACGGTGCTACCCTTACCCCCGTGGAGAGATCCTGCCGCCTGCTTTGCTTTGGCGACTCGATCACGCAAGGATATGACGCGCACTTCCCCTCGCAGTGTTACACCAACCTGCTGGCCGACCTGCTCGATGCCGAGATGGTCGATCAGGGCATCGGCGGCGAGCGCTTCTGCCCCGATCTGCTCGACAAAGAAATGAACTTTGACCCCGATATCATCACCGTTGCCTACGGCACCAACGATTGGAGGCATAGCAAGCAGGACCGTATGGCAGAGGCGGCCCGCGAATTTTACCGCCGCCTGCGCGCCCTTTACCCGACGGCGCGGATCTTTGCCATCACTCCTACCTGGCGCGGGGATCTTGATCTTGTGACCGAGGCGGGCAGCTTTGCCGAGGGTACAGCCATCGTGCGCGAGGCGGCGCTGGCACAACCGGGCATTACCGTCATCGACGGTATGGGACTTGTGCCACACGTGGCAGAGGTCTTTGACGACAGCTACCTTCACCCGAGCGATCTCGGCTTTCGCTTTTATGCCGATGCGCTTTTTGCACAGATCAAAAAATCACTTTAACCGAAGAACGGTATTAGTTTTATGCAAAAGAAGAGGCAATTATGGCACAAAAATACGGCAATATGATCGACCTGTTGCAGCTGCAAAAGCAATTCATTCTCAACCACCTTGGCGAGGGTGACACCGCCGTGGACTTTACCATGGGCAACGGTCACGACACCGAGTTTCTCTCCAAAACCGTGGGCGAGACGGGTCGGGTCTTTGCCTTTGATGTGCAGGCGGCGGCAGTCGCCTCCACCGAGCGAAATCTCGCCGCAGCGGGCTGCCCCCGAAACTACACCCTGATCCTCGATTCGCACCACAACGTGAAGCAATACGTCAAGGGGCCCATCAAGGCAGGAATGTTCAATCTCGGCTATCTGCCGGGTAGCGACAAGCAGATCACCACTATGCGAGAGACCACTATGCCCGCTATTGAGGCCGCCATCGAGCTGCTCGATCACGGCGGTGTGCTCTTGGTGGCAGTTTACCCCGGCCACGCTGAGGGCGAGGCGGAGGGAAAGATGGTGCTTGACTATTTCGCCACCCTTGACCGCCATCTCATCTGCTGCACCCTGATCCGTATCCTCAACTCCCCCACCTCACCCTTTTTCGTGGTGGTCGAGAAAAAATAAAACAAAGCAAGGAGAACTAATATGAGCATTCCAAGATGTGAGCATCCGCGTCCCGACCGAAAGAGAGAGAGTATTCTCAACCTCAACGGCACCTGGGATTTTGAAATCGACAATGCCAAGGTCGGTGTTTACAAAAAATTCTTTGAAAGGCCCACCCTTGACGGCAAGATCACGGTTCCCTTCTGTGTGGAAAGCCGCCTTTCCGGTGTAGCACATACCGACTTTATGTATGCGGTATGGTACAAGAGAAAGGTCACTTTACCCGCTGAATGGTGTGAGAAGCGCATCATTTTGCACATCGATGCCTGCGACTACGCCGCCACGGTCTATGTCAACGGCAAGGAGGCAGGCAATCACCGCGGTGGCTTCACCTCCTTCTCCTTTGATATCACCAAGCTGCTCAAGGAAGGCGAAAACGACATCACGGTCTTTGTGGAGGATGATCTTCGCAGCATGACGCAGGTGGGCGGCAAGCAGTCCCGCCGCTTTGCCTCCTATGGCTGCTACTACACCCGTACCACGGGCATCTGGCAGACCGTGTGGCTGGAGGCCGTGGAAAAGGCCTATGTCATCTCCTACAAGGCTTACCCCAACATCACGGATACCTCGGTGGCGCTGGAGACCGTTGTCAACCGGGATGCCCTCGGTGGCAAGCTGACGGTTACGGCCACCTACAAGGGCAAGGAGATGGGCAGCGCCTCCTGCGATGTCGTCTCTCTTTCCAATTTCCTGACGATCTCGCTTGCCGAAAAGCATCTGTGGGAGCTCGGTGCAGGCAGACTTTATGACCTCACCTTTACATTGGAGAAAGACGGCAAAATCGACACCCTTCAGGGCTATTTTGGCCTTCGCGAGGTGGCTCTCTCCAAGGAAAAGGGCCTGCAGCTCAACGGCAAGACCGTGTTTGGCCGCTTTGTGCTCGACCAGGGCTTCTACCCCGATGGCATTCTCACCGCCCCCTCCGACGAGGCGCTGATCTATGACATCGAGACCTCCATGGCCTGCGGCTTTAACGGCGCGAGACTGCACCAAAAGGTGTTTGAGCCCCGCTTCCTTTACCACGCCGACCGTCTTGGCTATATGGTCTTTGGCGAGACCGGCAACTGGGGTCTTGATCACACCAAGCCCGAAAACATCTACAACTTCCTGCCCGAGTGGCTGGAGGAGGTAGAGCGCGACTTCTCCCACCCCAGCGTGATCGGCTGGTGCCCCTTCAACGAGACCTGGGATCTGGAGGGAAGACGGCAATATGATCCCCTCCTTGACTCGATCTACGACATCACCAAGGCCATCGACAAGACCCGTCCTACCATCACGGTGAGCGGCTCCTTCCCCACCAAGCGCACCGACGTGCACGACGTGCACGACTACGAGCGCGTGCCCGAGCAGATGCGCGCGCATTACGCGAAGATCGGCGAGGGCGTGATCGAGGATCAGCTCTTCCGCAAATATAAGGACCGCCAGCGCTACAATCCCGCCCTGCCTGTATTCGTCAGCGAGTACGGTGGCATTCTCTGGACCCACAGCGAGGACGGCAACGCCTGGGGCTACGGCAAGGGCCCTGCCACCGAGGAGGAGTTCTTCCAGCGCCTTGAGGGCCTCACCGATGCGCTTCTCGAAAATCCCAACATCTTTGCCTACTGCTACACCCAGCTCACCGACGTGGAGCAGGAGCAAAACGGCGTGATGACCTACGAGCGCGAGCTCAAGTTCCCCGCCGAGCGCTTCTACCGCATTTTTGCAAAGAAAGCAGCCATTGAAGAATAACAACCCCGTAAAAAGGGGCAGAGCAACCGCTCTGCCCCTTTTTTTGCCGATGAGAGATCGAAAAAGTTTAAAGAAAATGCCATTTGGGGCATTGCAAGCGCCAAGATGGGTGTGATAGAATGAAGACATCACCCGAAAGGAGATTTTTATCATGAAGCAAACTGTTATCGCCGTCATTGGTTGCGGCAGAATCGCCAACAACGCACACTTCCCCGCGCTGGACGCCATTGAGAGCGCCAGAATCAAATACGCCTGCGACCTGATCCCCGAAAAGGCCGAGGCCGCCAAGAAAAATCACCCTAAGATCGAGCAGGTCATCACCGACTATCACGTGGCGCTCGCCGACCCTGAGGTAGACGCCGTATTCGTGCTGACCCCCAACTTCGCCCACTACACCATCACCATGGATGCACTGCGCGCAGGCAAGCACGTCATGTGCGAAAAGCCGATCACCGTCAACTACGCCCTCTCGCTTGAAATGGCAGAGGAGGCCGCAAAGCAGAACAAGATTCTCAACATCGGCGTTTGCAACCGCTACCACCGCTCGGTGGAAATGCTGGAGCAGATGTGCCGCGAGGGCAAATTCGGCAACATCTACCACGTTTACTGCTCCTTCCGCTCCTTCCGCAGCATTCCCGGCCTCGGCGGCCCCTTCACAAACAAGGCGCAGTCGGGCGGCGGCGTGCTGATTGACTGGGGCGTGCATTTCCTTGACCTCATTCTCTACATTCTGGGCGGCGCCAAGCTGCAGACCCTGACCTGCGACGCGTACAGCGAGATGGCCAAGGATATGAAGTCCTATCGCTACAAGAGCATGTGGGCAGAGGATACCTCCGACCTCGAAAACGGCGTCAACAATGTAGACGACTTTATCACGGGTCACATCCGCACCGATAAGGCAAGCATCTCCTTCAACGGTGCTTGGGCACAGAACATTCCCCAGAACGAAATGTTCGTAGACTTTCTCGGCGATAAGGGCGGCGCACGCCTCGATTACGGCAAAAAGTTCATCTTCTGCGACGGCGCGACCCTGGAAACCGAGGCACCCGAATACGACATTCCCGATATGTACCGTTGCGAGGACGAGGACTTCCTGCGCTCCGTGCAGTCGGGCGAGAAGAACCGCAACCACATCGACAACATCCTCGAGAGCGCCAAGCTCTTGGATGCGCTCTACCGCTCTGCAGACGAAAAGAAGGAGCTTGTCCTTTAATAGGTAAACGGTATGAAAAAAATAGGATTTGTAGATTATTATCTCAACGAATGGCACGCCAACAACTACCCCAATTGGATCAAAGAGGCCGCAGGGGAGGATTTTGAGGTGGCCTATGCCTTTGCTGAGCTTGACGTCTCGCCGATCGACGGCATTTCAAGCCGCGAATGGTGCGAGAAATTCGGCGTTGCGCTCTGCGACAGCATCGACGAGCTCTGCGAAAAGAGCGACGTGATCGTGATCCTCGCCCCCTCGGATCCCGATCGCCATCTCGGTCTTGCCGAAAAGGTTCTTCCTTGGGCAAAGCCCACCTATATTGACAAAACCTTTGCCCCCGATCTTGCTACGGCAAAGAAGATCTTTGCCATTGCAAGGGAGCACGGCACGCCCTTTTTCTCAAGCTCCGCGCTCCGCTACGCCTCAGAGCTTTCCCAATTTTCCGATTGCCGCCATATCTTCACCACGGGTGGTGGCCGCTCGGTAGAGGAGTACATCATTCACCAGATCGAAATGGTGGTCAAAAAGTTTGGAACGGGCGCCACTGCCATCAAGGCAGAGAAGGTGGGCCCCAACTTCGCCTTCCACATCCGCTATCCCGACGAAAGAGAGGCGATGATGCACTACGGCCAGGTGGCTATGCCCTTTACCGCCTATCTGATCGACGGTAACGGCAAGGATTGCTATGCGGGCATCGCCTCTGATTTCTTCAAATGCCTGATCAAGGACATGCTGCGCTTCTTCTGCGAAAAGACCGTCAGCTTCGATCCTGCCGAAACGTTGGAGGTCATGCGAGTCCGCGAGGGTGCGCTTCGCGCCGCCGCCACCCCCGACGTCTGGGTCACCCTGTAACATAACAAAAAAAGGCCCCGAACGGTATTCAAAACCGTTCGGGGCTTTTTTATTATGTTTGTTTTGCGGTCTCCTCTAAGCGTTTGATCTGTTCGGGTGAGATGCCGTATTTTTCCTTAAAAATGCGGCTGAAGCTGTAAACCGAGGCGTAATTCATTCGCTCTGCCACAGTGGTGACCGAAAGATGCTCGCTGAGAAGCATCGCCCGCGCCGCCTCCAGACGGCGCTCGCTGTAATAGTCGATCAAGGAGCGTCCGCAGGTACGCTTGAACAGCTTGGAAAGATAGCCGTAGCTGTAATGAAAGACCTCCTCAAGATCGGAAAGCCGTTGCAAAGTGGCAAGATGCGTATCAATATAGCTCATGATCTGATAGCACATCATCTCCGCCCCGTCGGCATTGATCTGCGCCACCTTTTCTCTTGCGGCGCCTCTGTCGCGGATCACATAGATCACGATCTGCTCGAAGATGTCTGCGCGCAATCGCGCGGCAAAGGGGCCGTCATCCGACACGGCGGCGATCCCCTCCGGCACAAGGCGACGGATGCGCTCGTCGCGAAAGACGCGCGAGGCGGCATCGGGGTTTCGCGAGGCAATGTCGGAAAGCAGCTGCCTCATTTCGTCATTGCAACGAAAGGCAAAAAAATCGTAGCAGAGCGATTGTGTGGCATCCGAGCAGATGTCGTGGCTTTCGTGAGGATAGGAGAGATGAATGTCACCCTTCTCCACGGTGACCTCGTCCTCTCCCGTGCGGATCACGCCGCGGCCGGAGGTGATCACCGTCAGTTCAAACCAATCCTTATGAAGATGCGCGCCGATCCTTGCATTCGGCTGAAAATAAAGCCTGCCGATCTGCACCACCGAAATGTCACCGCAGGAAAGCGGTGCTTCAAAAAAATTATGCCTGATGTGAAATTTTGCATCATTTTTGCTCTTCATAAGGCATCCTTTCCGCTTCACAGATTTTGACAAAAATCGGGGACGTTGGAGCGATCAAAGCTTTGGCTCGATATCGGTTTTATAGCTTTCGATCGCCTCGGCAATGATTCGTTCAGCCTCCTCGCGGCCGTAGAGCATTTTGATGTCGGTCTGCTTGTTTTCCAGCTGCTTGTAGACCTTGAAAAAATGCATCATTTCATCAAAAATGTGGGCGGGAAGCTCATCCACGGTGCGAATATTGTTATAGGTGGGGTCGGAGAACGGAATGGCAATGATCTTGTCGTCAATGCGACCGCCGTCGATCATACGCATCACGCCGATGGGGTAAACGCGGATAAGAGTCATGGGATAGATCGGCTCGGCGCACAGCACCAGCACGTCAAGCGGGTCGCCGTCGTCGGCATAAGTGCGCGGAATAAAGCCATAATTGGCAGGATAGTGTGTCGAGGTATACAGCACGCGATCCAGCCGCAAAAGGCCTGTATACTTGTCAAGCTCGTACTTGCACTGGCTCCCCTTGGGGATCTCGATCACCGCCGAAAAGTCGGTTGGCGTGATCTCCTTTGGGTCCATATCGTGCCAAATATTCATACCGTACCCCCTTATCTGACAAATTCGAATTCAAAATCGTAAATGTTGACCGTGTGGCCGTCGGTGCAGCCCTTCTCCTCCAGCAGCTTGATCACGCCGTTTTTGATGAGCGACTTCTGGAAGTAGGCCAGGGACTCGTAGCTGTCAAAGTTGATGCGCCCCATCAGATCAAAGAGCCACTTGCCCTCCACATAGAAGGTGTTGCTCTCGCGGCGCACCGTAATGTCGGTGGCATCCGCCACCGCCTCCTCCTCTGCCACAAGCTCACTCTCATAAACGGTCAGCGGCGGCAGATCCCGCAGGCGCTCGGAGACCGTCCTCACCAGCAGATCCATATTTTTGCCCGTTGCGGCAGAAACGTAAAGCAGCTCCCAGCCGTTCTCACGCACAAATTCCTCAAACAAAGGAAGATCCACCAGCTCCTCATCCAGCGCATCGCACTTGTTGGCCACCACGATCTGGGGACGGGCGGCAAGCTCGGCACTGTAGCGCAGCAGCTCTCGGTTGATGGCGCGGATATCGTCGATAGGGTCGCGCCCCTCGGCACAGGAGATATCCACCACGTGCAATAGCAGTCGACAGCGCTCCACATGGCGCAAAAAGGCGTGTCCCAGCCCTGCGCCGTCGGCGGCACCCTCAATAAGCCCCGGGATGTCCGCGGCCACAAAGCCCGACTCCCCGCCTGTGGAGACCACACCGAGATTGGGCGACAGGGTGGTAAAATGGTAGGCCGCGATCTTAGGGCGTGCCGCACTGATACGCGAGAGGATCGAGGATTTGCCCACGCTGGGCATACCGATAAGACCCACATCGGCCAGCATCTTCAGCTCCAGAATAAGCTCCCTCTCCTCGCCCTTGGTGCCGTTTTTGGCAAACATGGGCACCTGTCTTGTGGGGGTGGCGAAGTGGCGGTTGCCCCAGCCCCCGCGACCGCCCTTGCAGCAAACAAAGGGGGCATCATCGGACATATCCTTGATGATCTTTCCCGTGGCGGCATCGCGGATGAGGGTGCCGAGGGGCACCTTGATCACCACATCCTCAGCGGTGGCGCCGTGGAACTTATCCCCCGAGCCGTTGCCGCCGTTCTTGGCCACAAACTTGCGGTGATCGCGGAAGAAAAGCAGGGTGGTGGCACCGGGGTCTACCTGAAAGACGATGTTTCCGCCGTGCCCGCCGTCACCGCCGTCGGGGCCGCCGTGCGACACATACTTTTCGCGGTGAAAGGCAATGGCGCCGTTGCCGCCGTCGCCTGCCTTGACATAGATCTTGGTTTTATCGATAATTCTCTCGGCATCACGCATGTGGCACCTCCTCGCCCTTCTGGCGAATGATCAGCTTGATGGGCGTGCCGCGGAAGCCAAAGGTCTCGCGCAGGCAGTTTTCGATATAGCGCTGATAGGAAAAATGAAAGAGCTCCGCATTGTTGCAGAAGATCACAAAGGTGGGGGGCGCCACGCGGATCTGTGTCATATAATAGATCTTCAGGTGCTTGCCCTTGTCGGAGGGGGGCTGCACGCGCATGGTGGCATCGTTTAACACATCGTTGAGCATACCCGTGGAGATCCGCGTGGTGGTTTGGTTATAAACATACTTGATGTGCTCAAAAATATTGGGCACGCGCTGACCCGTCTTTGCCGAAACAAAGAGAAGCGGCGCGTATTGCATATAGGAAAGCGCCTCATAGACATCCTTGGTGTAGGAGTTGACGGTGGTGTTGTCCTTCTCCACGGTATCCCATTTGTTGACCAGGATGATCGAGGCCTTGCCCGCCTCGTGGGCGATGCCCGCAATGCGCTCGTCCTGCTCGGTCACCCCCTCGTTTGCATCCACCATAATAAGGCAAACATCGGCGCGCTCCACCGCCATATGGGCGCGCAGCACACTGTATTTTTCGATCTTGTCATTGATCCTTGACTGGCGGCGGATGCCTGCCGTGTCGATAAAGGTGAATTTGCCGTACTCGTTCTCCACCACGGTATCCACCGCGTCGCGCGTGGTGCCGGGGATATTGGAGACGATCAGGCGCTCCGCGCCCACAAAGCGGTTGATGATCGAGGATTTGCCCGCATTGGGCTTGCCGATCACGGCGACCTTGATCGAGTCGTCCTCCACCTCCTCGCCATCGTCGGCGGGAAGCGCCTTCAGGATCGCGTCAAGCAGGTCACCCGTGCCACTGCCGTGCACCGAGGAGACCGCGATGGGCTCCTCCTCAAAGCCGAGCTCGTAAAACTCATAAAATTCGTAAGGAAGTGCCCCCACGCTATCACATTTGTTGATGGCGGGCACGATGGGCTTGCCGCTTTTCTTCAGCATCACCGCCACATCGCGGTCGGCGGCAACCAGTCCCGTGCGAACATCACAAAGGAACACGATGACATCGGCAGACTCAATGGCCACCTCTGCCTGAAACTTCATCTGCGAAAGGATCACATCATCGGTCTTCGGCTCAATACCGCCTGTGTCGATCAGGGTGAATTTTCTGCCGCACCACTCGGTCTCGCCGTAGATACGGTCGCGGGTCACGCCGGGCGTATCCTCCACGATCGAGCGGCGCTCGCCGATCAGCTTATTGAATAACGTGCTTTTTCCCACATTGGGGCGGCCCACGATGGCCACAATAGGCTTTGCCATTTTTTACACCTCCCTTTGGTCGGGCGAAGCAACGCCCAGCATTGCGGCAAGCAGACTGCCGCCATCCGATTGCACCGGCGTGATCGGCACGCCAAGCCTTTCCGAGAGCTCCTGCGGCGTCATGCCGCAAAGGAAGAGATCGCCCTCGGCGCGCAGGGTGCTCGCCGAGATCAAAAGCTCCTCACCGAGCGCCTTGCCCGACAGCTGCTCTGCCATATCCTTACCCGTCAAAAGCCCCGACACCGTGATCTCGGGGCCGAAAAAGCTGTTTTCCACCTCATACACGTCAACGGAAAGCCCCCTGACGCGCTTTGTCAAGGCCGCGGCAAGCGCGCGCAGCGTGGGCGCGGCTGCCTTGCCCGTCGCCATGCTGATATGTCGCTCAGAACGCATACCGTCAGGCAGGTAATCCTCCAAATACGCCAGCTCATTGCCGAATTCGGCCATCAGCGACCGCAGCATGCCCACGCCGTTTTCGATCTGCTCATAGTCGCCGTAATAATCCTCCTCGGGCAGGGGGAGCCCTGCCTTGAGGTAAAACTCATCCGCGCAGCAGAAAATGCGGTCGCCGCATTCGCGCTCGCATTTGTCCCCAAAGGCATTCACCTGCTCGATCACAAAGCGGCACTCCTCAGGGGTAAAGGGCGTGAGAGGGTAAAGCCCCTCGCGGTATCTGGTCAGCCCCGCAGGCACCACCGAAACGCTTGTCATAGCGGGATGAAGCGAAAAAAGGTCCTCCATGGTGCGGGAAAGCTCCTCGCCGTCGTTGATGCCGCGGCAGAGCACGATCTGACCGCACAGACGGATCCCCGCCGCCGCGAGGCGGTCAAGATAGGCAAGCACCTCACCCGCACGGCGGTTTTTCATCATCTCGCACCGAAGCTTAGGGTTGGTGGTATGCACCGACACGTTGATGGGCGAGATGTGCATTTTGATGATACGGTCAATATCGGCATCGCGCAGGTTGGTCAGCGTGATGTAGTTGCCGTGAAGAAAGGAGAGGCGCGCATCGTCGTCCTTGAAATACAGCGTCTCGCGCAGGCCCTTTGGCAGCTGATCGATAAAGCAAAAGATGCAGCGGTTGGCGCAGCACTGCTTTTTGTCCATCAACGGGGTCTCAAAGGAGAGCCCGATGTCATCGTAGGTATCCTTGTGGAAGGTCACGGCAAACGGCTCACCCTCGCGCAGCAGGGACAGCGAGACCTGCCTTTCCGCCAGATAAAAGCGGTAGTCCAGCACATCCACGATCTCGTTGCCGTTGATCGACACCAGCAGATCGCCCGCGCAAATACCCGCCTCATGGGCTCTTGACCCACGCTCCACCTCAAATATTCTGACCAAGCGCTCGCCTCCCTTCCAAAATGGCTTTAATCAATATAGTATAGCACAAAATTTGAAATTTGTCAAAGGCATTCGCAATCTTTCGCAAAATACTTTAATGAATGCAGTACCTGCCAAAAAAAGAGGACAGAGAACCTAAAAATTCTCTGTCCTTTTGTTGTAGGGGGGATTCACGAATCGCCCGCCAAAAAAGATTGCGAAACAAAAGAGGGCGATTCGTGAATCGCCCCCACGGGATTGAATTTTTCCCGGCAGATAAATCCGCTTTATGGAAGGTTCCCCTTGGGGAGAGCTCCCGCCGCAGGCGGGTGAGAGGGCGATATTTCTTTTGGTATCCCCTCTCCGTCACGCTTCGCGTGCCACCTCCCCCCAAAAAAGGGGGGAGGCTTAACCTTATCGCATTGCTCCTTCAACGGGACACGCTCTGCAATTCCGCCAAAAAGGCTTGTTTTTAATACCGTTACGCCTTGTTTAAGAGCTCCAGCTCCGCATCGGTGAGCGAAAGCTCGGCTCCCTCAAGATTGGCAAGAAAATGGTGGAGGCTGGAGGAGGCGAACAGCGGGATCACCCGCGGGAAGCCCGCCGCGCGGTAAAGATTTGTCATCCACGCCACCACCATGGCGCTGGTGCAAACGCCCCGCTCACGGGCAAGCCGTGTTATGGTATCCAGCCGCTCTCCCGCAATACACTCGACAGGCAGGCGCTCCGCCATCTCATAGCCGCCCTTGGCAAGCGAGGAATAGGCCACAAGGGGGATGTTTTTCTCCACCAGGTAGCGCAATCTCTCCCGCGAGACCGCCTCGTTAAAGGGGTACTTGGGCGCAACATCGCCCCGTGTGTGCAGATAGGTAAAGCGCTGCTGCATCACCGTAAAGGGGGTCAGCTCCCGCTCCCTTGCCACGGCGTTGGCCTCGGCAAAGCGCCAGGTATCGTAGTTGCTGCCGCCAAGATGGCGTACCTTTCCCTTTTTGACAAGGGAGTGGAAGGCCTCCATCGTTTCCTCAAGGGGAGTGTTGGGGTCATCCACATGGGCATAGTAGAGGTCTACGTAATCGGTGCCCAGCTTGCGAAGGCTCTCGTCGATCCAATATTCGATCTGCTCTTTTTTGAGGCCCTGCCCCTCGCCGTGGCGGTCAAAGCCCACCTTTGTGGCAAGGATCACCCGATCGCGGCAGCCGCGATCCCGCAGCCACTCGCCGAGCAGGGTCTCGCTCTCGTCACCCGTACCCGCCCAATGGGCATAGTTGTTGGAGGTATCAATAAAGTTTCCGCCCCGCTCCAGGTAAGCGTCAAGCACGGCATACGCCGCCTCCTTATTGGTGGTGGTACCGAAGTTCATAGCGCCCAGCGCCACGCTTGACACCGCAAGTCCGTTGGGAAGTAGGATCTTTTCCATACCGTTTCCTCACTTTCATTCAAATCGCTTGATGATATCGTCCTGCAATCGCTTGGTGATATCCACAAAAACGCCGCTGTATCCCGTCACGCGCACGCGCAGATCGCGGTGCAGCTCAGGGTGTATTTGCGCGTCCACCAGCTCCTCCTTCCCTGCCGCGCTGATCTGCGCGTGCAGGCCGCCCCGATTGAAATAGGTGGCAAGGAGTGCTCCGAGCAATCGCTCACCCTCTTTTCCCTTAAAGTCGGCAGGGTCAATATCGAGGTTCAGCGCGCCCGACAAAAGGCCGTCCTGCGGCAGGCAGAGCATGGAGGCAAGCATGGCCGTCAGGCCGTTTTTGCAAGCGCCGCCCGCAGGGCGCGTATTCTGGGAAAAGAGCATTCCCGCGCGCCGCCCGTCAGGCGTGGCACCGCTTTGCTCTCCCATTTTCAGATGCCAGGTATCGCTCTGCATACAGGGGGTCAGAAGGACACCGCACCGCTCGACATAGGGTCGGCTCCGATCGGCAACAAGTGCCGCAAAGGTATGAGAAAGGCGGGTGGCGTGTGCGTTGGAGAAGGGGGTATCGCTGCCGTATTTCTCCACGCTGCGACAGAGCGCCAGCACACCCTCATAGCCCTTGAAATCGGCCTTCACCGCCTCAAGCAGCTGCCCGAGCGTTATCCGCTTTTTCTGAAAGACCAGCTCATCCACCGTGATGAAGCAATCGGCCACGGTGCCGAACATCGAAAAGGTCTGCAGGTCAAAATGGTAGCGCGCCACCGCGCCGTGTCCGCCCGCCGCCTCAATGGCATCGGCAAAAAAGCAATCCGCAAAGGTGAGCACCGCCGCGGGTCGCCGTTGGCGGATCTCCACCTCCTTGGCGGAGATCTGCAGCTTGCGGTCGATCAGCTCGCCCATTTCGGCAAAAAAGGCGGTGTAAAAATCCTCAATGGAGAGCGGCTCCCCGCCCTCGCGCGCGGCGAGCTCCTCCATTATCCTCACAAAGGTCTCAGGCCAATTTTTCACCACGGTTGGTTCAAACAAATGGGAGCCCTTGATCTCCGCCTCCTCCTCGGGAGAGGCATATGCCCTATAAACGGGTGACTTTTGTGTGCCCTTGGTCCAAGCACCGTGCACACCGATGGTCGGCCAATTACACCCGAAATGGGCATAATTTCGGCACTCCTCCTTGGGGATCCCCAGCCGCTCCCAGGTGGCAAGCATGTTCCCGTCGTGGTAGAACATCATCGAGGCGCTTTGCAGCGCCTTTTCCATCAGCACCTGCCAAAGGGCGGGGTGCTTTTCGTTCATTCCCTTGAAATACCGCACCACGATCACGGGGTTTTTGAAGGAGGGGCGGATGCACTCGGCAAACAGAAGGGTCAGATTGTTGACCGCCGACTCGCCCCGCGCATCGGTCCCCGCCAGCAGCAGGTACTGCGGCGCATCAAAGCAATAGATGCGGTCAAAGGTGGTGCTGTTGGTCGCGTCGCCCACCTGATGCTCGCCGCGCCCCATGATCAGGTTGTGCTTGCAGTAGTAATCGGTGATATAGTCCCCTGCCTCCTCGCGCGTCAGGATGCCTGCCGCAAGATCCCTTTGGTAAAACGGATAAAGGATCTGATCCAAGCGCCCCACCGTCAGCGTGGGGTTGGGGGTGAGATACGCGCAGTCGATCAGCGTTACGGTAAAGAGAAGCTGCAGTGCCGCAGCAAAGGTGGTGGGCGCCGCCGTGGCGCATTCCGTAAGGTTCCTTGCCACCGCGTGCATTCCCTTTTCCTCGGCCGCCGCGGCATAGCGCAGCAGATAGGCGATCACGGCATCGTAAATGCCGATCATACCTTCAAGAAAGATGCGGCGCTCCCCGTCGCGCTGCGCGGAAAGCCCCTCCTCTGCCCGACGGCGAAGCCCCACAAGCCCCTCCTTTACGAGCAGCTCCCATTCAAAAACACAGTGCCCACCGCCGAAAAGGGCGGTTCTGGCAGGGTTTTTCCCGGGGGAGGAAAGCTCACGGAAGATCTGCTCCTCCCTCTCGTCAAGCAAGCGATCCACACAGCGCCCCGCGATCAGGTCATAGGGCTCAAGCGGCAGAGAAACGCGGGATAAAAGCTCTCGCAGCAGCGCAGCGCAGCGCAAGGGCTGGGGCAGCTCTTTCCCAAAGGAGCGAAGCTCGTGCAAAATGAGCACCCGCTCCACCGAGGTGGCAAGCAGCGGCTTTTCCGTCAGAGCGCGCTCGGCCTCACTGATGTTGATATTAATATCCTTCAAATCTGCACCCCCTTCTTATACAAGGCTCATCACCACAATGCCGCCAATGGCAAGCAGAGAGCCTATGATGCTGTATCGGGTCATTTTTTCTCCGAAGAAAGCGGCGGCAACCAGGTTGGCGGTCACAAGGCAGCTGCCCTTGATCAGAGGGTAGAGCACCTGCGAGGACATTCCGAAATCTCCCGTTGCCACGGTCTGAAACCAGTTTGCCACAAACAGGCAGACCGCCATAATGGCAATGAGGGGAAAGGCGCGGTGCAATACCCTTTTCTGCTCTGCCGCGCTCACACGCTTCTCCTGCGGGACGCGACGCTCGAGGAGCAGCTCGATCAGCAAAAAAACAAATAGCGTTATGGCCCCAAACAAGTAGGTGTAAAAATGGAAGACCGATTTGGGGTAAAGCACCTCGCCCGCGCGACTGCCGCCTGCGGTAAAATAATGCACGTAAAGCTGCTGCGAAAAGGAGGCAAGCCCATCGCCAAGGGCGTTGAGAAGAACAAAGAGAATACCGAGCATTCCCGGCCTTTTTTTGTTGCTTTTATTGTGCCATGAAAGCACCGCGGTGGCAAGCACGATCAGTAAAAAACCCAGCATTTTATAGCCCGAGATCCGCTCCCCGAAGAAAATGGCGCAAAGCACCGCAGGCAGCATAGAGCTGAGCGTGCCCGCCACATCCAGGGTCACCATCGTACAGCGGCGCACCGCCACGATCCAGGCCGCCAGCATCACGGCGTTGGATGCGCCCGAAAGCAGGCAGATCGCGGCCATTCGCCCCGTGATCGCAAGAGACGCGGAGCGCTCAAAAAGCACCACCGCAAGACCCACCAGCACACAAAGCATCATGCGCAGCAGGCTGAACAAAAAGGGGTCTCGCCCGCTCTGCATCATATTACTTGTCCTTTTGCTGCAATAACCCTTCACTGTGAGGAACAGCACCGAAAGGCCAACAAACAGATACGCCATATCAAATCTCCTTCAGGATGATACTGTCATTATAAAATCGATCGGAGCAAAAGGCAATGTATTTTTGTCTATAACCTGGATTATTCTCTATTTTTTACGTCTTTTTTGCTCTTTTTTTGTTTTTTTCTTGATTTTTCTATGATAATTCTGTATAATAAGGTCACCACTCAAAAGGAGGCACCTATGCGCTATATTTCTCCCGAGCAGCTGCGCGAGACCGAGCTGCACGTCAGTGAGGTGGCCGCGGGGCCCGAGTTCTGGACCACTAAAACCGCCTTTTCCCGCTACCGTACCCTTCCCCGCCCCACCTCGGCGCTCTTTTTTGTCTGCGGAGACCTGTGCGCCACCTTTTACCCCCGCGGCGGCACACCCGTCACGGTAAGGCAGGGCGAGCTTTGCTTTATTCCCAAGGGCACCTGCTACCATGTTCAGGCAAAGAGGGGCAATGCCCTGCATGTGGGCTCCTACACGGTCAACTTTTTGCTGTTTGACAGCAATATGGAGGATGTTTTGCTCTCCGAGGAGATCGCAGTGCTCTCGGGCGGTCACGGCGCGGCACTGGAGCAATGCTGCCGCAATCTGGTGGAGCTTTCGGGGCGCATCGGCGTTTACCCCGATGCCGCCGACCGCTTTGCGGCGAAATCGGAGCTTTACCGACTGCTTGCCGCGGCAACCGACGGTGCAAGGGAGCAGGCCGGTGGCTACTACCCCATCAGGCTCGGGGTGGCGGCGCTGCAGCGGGAGTGGAACAAAAACGAAAAAATAGAGGTCTATGCCCGCCTTTGCGGCATCAGCACCGCTTATTTTTACCAATGCTTTCGCGCCTGGTGCGGCAAAACGCCCGTGGAATACCGCAACGCCCTGCGCCTTGGCTTCGCCGAGACCATGCTTTGCCACACCGATCAGCGCATCGTGGAGATCTCCCGCGCCGCAGGGTTTGAGGATTCCTTTTACTTCTGCCGCCTCTTTCATCGGCAATACGGCCTCGCGCCCAGCGCATACCGAAAGGCGCACCGCATTGCCAAGGCCTGAAAAAAGCCCCGTTGGGCACAGTGGTCTTACGCCACTGTGCCCGACGGGGCTTATTTGTCAGATCGGGGACCCGCCTCAGGCCTCCTCATCCCCCTCGGCTTCCTCGGGGGTAACGAGCACCGTCAGTGTCGTCACACGCTCCTCCTCCATTTCGGTAACGATCACATAAAGATTGCGGTAGGTAAAGCTGTCTCCCGTGTGGGGGTCAGCCTCCAGCATCTCGATCGTAAAGCCGCCTATGGTGGAGTATTCGCAGGTGAAATCCTCGGGCATTGCAAAGCCGATCTCCTCAAAGCAATCCTCTATGTTCATATCACCCGATACCTCAAAGGTATGCTCGCCCGTGCGGCGGCACTCGGTGACGATGACATCGGTATCATCCCAGATATCACCCACCAGCTCCTCCAAAATATCCTCCATCGTCACCACGCCAAGCGTGCCGCCAAACTCGTCGATCACAATGGCCAGGTGCAGCTTGCTCTCCTTCATACGCGCCATGGCGGCGGGCAGCTTCATGGTTTTATGCAGCTTGCAGGGCTTGAGAAGCAGGGAGCGGATATCAGGCTCCGCCTCATCCAGCGTAGCCTTGTAGTAGCGGGTCAGCGACAGCACACCGATGATGTTGTCCACGCTATCCTCATACACGGGGATGCGGGAGAACTGCGTGGCATCCGACAGCAGCGCAAGGATCTCCTCACGGTCGCCGTCAATGTCAAAGCAGGTCATATCGATGCGGGGGGTCATGATCTTTTCAATGGTGGTGTCACGGAAATCCAGGGTGGATTGCAGCAGCTCGCTTTGCTCCTCATCGATCACACCCTCCTCCTCGACCGTATCGATGATGGAGACAAGCTCCTCCTCGGTCACGGTGGGCTCATCCTCACTGCGATCCTTGCCCCAAATCTTCCGCAGCAGGAAAAGGAGCGCCATCACCACCGCAACGATGGGAGAAAGCAGGATGGTCAGGATGCGGGTGGGGATCGCCACAAAGCGCACCACCGTATCGGCGTGCTGCTTGGAAAGCACCTTGGGCACGATCTCGCCAAAGATCAGGATCACCACAGTCACCACGATCGTGGCGATCATAGAGGCCACACCCAAGTGATCGGGGAACAGACGCATCACGATCAGCGTGGTGCAGGTCGAAACCGCAATGTTGGCAAGGTTATTGCCGATCAGGATCGCCGAGAGCGCGGTGGTAAAGCGCTCGCTGATGCGGTAGGCGAGACCCGCGGTCCTGCTACCGCCCTCGGCGGCACGGCGCAGGCGCATCTTATTGGAGGTGTTAAAAGCGATCTCCGATGCGGAGAAATAGGCCGAAAGGCAGATCATCACAATAATGACATAATATTCCCAGCTCATGCCTGCGCCTCCCTTTCCGCCTCGGCGGCGCGGCGCGCGGCAAGGTCATTTTCGTCAAGAATATGGATCTCCACCGCTGTCAGGCGGCCCTCCTCCACGGTTCTCGCGGTATATTCCAGATCCCCGTAAAGGAAGGATTCCTCCTCCTCGGGCAGGTGCCCCAGGGTCTCCAGCATAAAGGAAAGAATGGGCTTTGAGGCAATGGCGCGGGGAGCAGAGCCGTAGCCCATGCGCTCATAGGCGTTGCCCACCAGCATATGTGTATTGACCAGATACTTGTTGCCGCCCAGCGCGAGGAAGTTGTTGTCGACCACATCCTCCTCGTCAAAGATCTCGCCCACCAGCTCCTCAAGGAAGTCCTCGATGGTCACAATGCCCACCACCTGCTCCTCGGCATCGCGTACGATGGCCATATGGTGCTTGTGCTGGCGCATATCGGCAAGCACATCGTCGATCTTGGCATTTTCTCTGATAAAATAGGGCTTGCTCAGCACGCTCCGCAGCCTCACACGAGGATCCTTGCGGTGCTCCAGCAGGAAGCGGCGCACGCGCAGCGTTCCCACAATGCGGTTGCGGCTCTTGTCGCAAACGGGAATACGGGAGTGAACGGTGTTGCGGATAAAGGCGAGGATCTCCTGCTCCGAGGCACCCACATCCAGCATCTCCACATCCTTTTCCATGGTCATCACGTCACCGACAACGGTCTCGTCAAATTCCATGGCGGATTTGAGGATATCGCCCTGCTCCTCGTCTACCACGCCCTCCTCCTCGGCGGTATCAAAGATCTCCACCAGCTCCTCCGCCGTGATCGAGGGCTCGGCCTCCTTGCCCGCAAACAAGCGGGAGGCAAGGGTCGAAATAAAGCCAAACACCGCCGAGATCGGCAAAAGCGCCTTCATCAAAAAGCGCAGCGAGCTTGCAAAGAACAGCGAAACAGACTCGGCGCGGTCGTTGGCAAAGCTCTTGGGTATCATCTCACTGAGAAGAAAGATCACCGCCGTGGATACGGCCGTGCAGGCAATGGAAAAGGAGAAGGAGTTGATAAAATCCTCCCCCCGATAGGCAAACATCTCAGAGGCAATGACGGTTGCCACAGAGGCACCCGCGATCTTGGTAATGTTGTTGCCCACCAGCAGCGTGGTCAGTGCCTTTTCAAATCTGCCAAGCACAGACAGCACGCCCTGCGCGCGCTTGTTGCCGTCATCCGCCAGCGCCTTGATCTTGATCTTGTTCACCGCAGAAAACGAGCTTTCCACCGCGGCAAAATACGCGCCGCCGATCACACAAATGATAAAAACGATCCACAGAAGTATACTACTGCCATCGCTACTGCCCATAGAAAAAAACCAACTCCTTTAATCTTTAATTGAAAAGTGTATACATAGACCATTATAGCATCAAAGCACGGCAATGTCAAGCAGCGCAAGGTCGCACCCGCCGCAATTTGGGGCAATCAAGGGGCAAAAAACCCAAAAATCCCCCAAAAAAGCAGCTTCTCTCGGCTTTTTCGCCTGTTTTCGGGCTTTTGGTGCCATTTTCGCAAAAAACGCCTTTGGCAGAGCATGGGCTCTGCCAAAGGGCATATGCCCCTTTTTCTTCCGTTTTTTTGAAATAAAATTGACATCTCTCCCACGAAGTAGTATAATGGGGAGGTAACAAAAAGGGCGCAAAGGCGCCCGCCCGACGGATTTTAGGAGGATCTTATGAAGCACCGCTTTTTCCAACACAAAAAAAGTCCCTCTCGCGCGCTGGCCGCGCTCCTTTCCTTCCTGCTGCTTTGCTGCCTGCTGCCGCTTTCCGCGTGCAACCGCGAGGAGAGCTGTCAGCACCGCGACGCGGATGACAATGCCCTTTGCGACAAGTGCGGGCAGAGCTTTTCCGATCAGAACGACACCGCCGCGCCCCACACCCACACCTATGGCGCGTGGACGCTTGCCACCCCCGCCACCTGCGTAAAGGCGGGCGAGGAGCGGCAGACCTGTGCCTGCGGCGAGTTTTTGTCAAGAGAGCTGCCCCCCACGGGCGAGCATCTCTACGGCACGGACGACCTGTGCTCTATGTGCGGGGAGGCCTATGAGGACATCGGCCTGGTGTTTACCCTGCAGAACGGCACCTATACCGTCAGCGGCTATACCGGCACGGCGGGTGAGGTGGTGATCCCCGCGCAGTACAAGGGGATCGCCGTCACCGCCATCGGGCAAGACGCCTTCCGCTCCTGCCACACGCTCCTCGCGGTGACCATTCCGTCAAGCATCACCGATATCGGCAAAAACGCCTTCTACTATTGCAGCAAGCTAACGGCGATCCGCTTCAATGCCACGGCCGTCAATGACACCTACGATGTATTCAGAAGCGCAGGCTCGCAAGGCGACGGCATCACAGTCACCGTCGGGGCAAATGTCACCAAAATTCCCACGGGTCTGTTTTCCGCAGGCTTATACTCTCCCAATATCACCCATGTGGTCTTTGCCGAAAACAGCCACTGCGCCACAATTGGAATTACCGCGTTTACGGGTTGCCGCAGCCTGACATCGATCACCATTCCGTCAAGTGTGACCGAGATCGGCTATATGGCCTTCAACAGCTGCCCCGCTCTTTCGTCCATCACCTTTGAGGAGGGCAGCCGCCTCGCCACCATCGGCGATCAGGCCTTCAACGACTGCTACGCGCTCACATCCATCGAGTTCCCCGCAAGCCTTACCTCCTTGGGTGATTTCGCCTTTATCGACTGCACCGCTCTCTCCTCGGTCACCTTTGAGGAGAACAGCCGCCTCACCACCATTGGCGGCTGGGCCTTTAACGGCTGCTCCTCCCTCTCGTCGATCTCCATTCCCCCGAGCGTGCTCAGCATCGGCTCCGAGGCCTTTGAAAACTGTAACGGTCTGATCAAAAAAGAGGGCGTGTTCTCCTATGTGGATCAGTGGGTGATCGACTGCGAGAATGATGTAACAGAGGTGACGTTGCGTGACGGCACAATGGGCATCGGCACGGGTGCCTTTCGCGGCTGTGGCAATCTCGCCTCCGTGACGATCCCCGACAGCGTGATCAGCATTGACGAGGCTGCCTTTTCTAACTGCATCTGCCTTACCTCCTTCACGGTACCGCAGTCGGCCACGTACATTGGCAAAAATGCCTTTTCGGGCTGCAGCCGTCTTGCCACCGTTACCATCCCCGCGAGCGTAACGGTGATCAGCGATTCCGCCTTCGACCGCTGCTCCGCTCTCACCACGGTGACCATCGGAGAAAACAGCCGCCTTACCACCATCGGCAAATATGCCTTCTTTGAATGTGCCGCCCTCGCGTCCTTTGACATTCCCGCAGGTGTCACACAGATCGGCCCCTCCGCATTTGCAGGCTGCGCGGCTCTCACATCAATCGTGATCCCCGACGGGGTAACGGTCATTGAGGAAAGAACCTTCTCGGGCTGCACGGCCCTTGTGTCGGTCACCCTCCCCGAAGGGATCCGTGTCATCGGCAAGTATGCCTTTTTGAGCTGCTACGACCTCGCGTCGGTCTCCATTCCCGCGAGTGTCACCGCCATTGACCTCGGAGCATTCCGCTATTGCAACGATCTGCAAAGCATTGCCTTTGAGGTGACCGATGGCTGGTGGCGCTCCACCGATGCCGAGGCCACCGCAGGCGATGAGATCGATAAGGCCTCGCTTGCGGATGCCGACACCGCAGCAGAGCTCCTCACATTCCATTACGTCAACCTCTACTGGAAACGGGGCTGAACAACAAAAAAGCGGAGTGAAATTCACTCCGCTTTTTTTATTTTGCCTTGTCCGCGGCCACAAATTCGGCAACGCCTTTTCCAAGGCTGATGGCCGCCCAGATCCGCATATATGCCGCGGCATAGGTCCCGTGCGGCAACGGCAAAATGCCAAGATCCTCATAAAGCTCCGTGCTCTTATACGAAACTCCCGTCGATGCATGGGAGACAAGCAGCGGGATCCCCCGCTCCGCGGCGCGCCCGCAAAAATCGCGAAAGGCGCTGTTGGCGGTATCCAGCGTGCCCGAATGGTAGGGCTTCAGAAGAATGGCATTTACCCCATCAAGGGAATAGGCATAGCAGTTGCCGGGGCAGCTCTCCACCGAAAGGATGCCGGGGCTGCTTACATATTCCACCCTTCCGACGGGATCGGACGGGGGCACCTTGGCGCCATCCCAAATGATCGCCCCATCATAGACGGCAAAAGGTGCACCGTCAATGCTATAAAGATCAGCAGAATTCTCGCCGTGCTGAAGAAGATGAGAGGCAATGTGAATGCTTACCCTCTTTTCGTTTTTGTTGCGATAGCTGACAAACACGCCGCCCACAGGGCTGCTACGGATCCACTCCACGGCGGCCTCAAAATTGATATATCCGTTGGATCTCGCATCCTCCAGGGGGTAATCGGCAGAAACAAGCACGATGGGAATGGCCGCATCGGCAAATGCAAGCTCGATCGCGGCGGCAGTATACTGCAGCGTATCGGTGCCGTGGGTGACGATGATACCGTCATAGCCACCCGCAAGACCTGCCGTAAGCTCCTGCTGCAAAAGATTTAATTCCCGCGCGGAAAGATTTTCGCTGAGCATACTGAAGGGCGCGCTTGTGTCAAATTCAATATCGGGGTCGTCCTGAAAGCGCCTTAACAGCTCATACCGCATTTTAGGATCCACATCGGCAAAGCCCTTCTTGACACTGCTACCGATCGTTCCGCCCGTAAAAATAACCCGTATCCTCATAGCTTTACTCCCTCCCGCGAAAAAGGCTGCATTTCATTCGCTTCTCCCATGCCCGCCTTCTTTCTCATATCCTTTTCTCCCTTGGCGCAATGCGCCACTTTCGTTCTCTTTAATCATTACACCACCAAGCAAAAATGTGTGCTTGCACAGACATTTTTGGGGCATGCTTGCGTGTGTGACATCAAATAAGGTGGGCGCATGACGGTGCGCGTAGGTAAAGCCCAAAGATTTGCAAAGCAAGGCTTTCTGCATATATTATACCATGTTTTGCGCTTTGTTGCAACAGATTTTGGATTTTTAGAGGTTCCTACTTTAAAAC
>JAZNFZ010000047.1:0-10645 GCA_045576195.1 Eubacteriales bacterium
CCGAAGCCTTTATCAACGCCATTGAGGAAAAGCAAGTGGCTCAGCAGCAGCTTCTGAAAGCGGAGACCGAAAAACAGACCGCTATCACCAATGCCGAAGCCGAAGCAGAGACCATTCGCATCAAGGCCGAAGCCGAAGCGGAAGCCAACAAGCTCATCAGCGAATCCCTGACGGAAAACGTCATTGAAAATAAGAAGATCGAAAAATGGGACGGCAAGCTTCCCCAGGTCACCGGCGGCGGTACTCCCATGATCGACCTTTCCACCGACGCTCAGTAGATCCCTAATAATAATCCACCCGCATAGCGGGTGGTATTTCAGTTTCGGGCATAGCCCTAATACTACAGGCTACGCACAAGTGCATCTTTTATTGGCCTGTCAGCCATGCATTTGTTACGAAACCCCGCTCAAGCGGGACTAAAACCAAGCCTCCCTTGTGTAAAGGGAGGTGGCACGGCTTGCCGTGACGGAGGGATTGTAAAAAGCGATAATCTACACAAAACAATCCCTCAGTCAGCTTCGCTGACAGCTCCCTTTACACAAGGGAGCCTTTGACACAAGATCATTCTACGCTGATTTTTTATTTGCTTTCTGCTCATCGGCAAAGCCTTTATGGAACCCCGCCACTATGGCGGGGTTTTCGTCTTACAAGAAAAGGTGCGGCCTAATCGTGTAACGATTAGGCCCCACCTTTTTTATGCCTCCTCGGTGGCATATTGCAGCGGGATCTGATATTCGGTTTCGTAGATCTCCTTCCACACGCGGGAGTTTTCCTCTGCCATGGCGGCAATGCTGTCGCGGTAAGAGACACCCTGCGCGGGGTAGATGGGAGGCGAAATGTGAATGGTATATTCCTGTACGAAAAATCCGTCCTCGCCTACAATATCGGAATCCTTCATGGTGATAAAGCAGGGCAGGATCGGCACGTGGTTTCTGGCTGCAAGGGCAAATGCGCCCGGCTTCAGAGGCTTTGGCTTGCGATAGTTCCACCACATACTCTGCTCGGGGTAGATCAGCACCAGGTTTCCGTCGCGCAGCAGCTTATTGGCAGCGCGGTTAAATTTCATCATCGTCTGGCGGTTGGAGGAGAGCGGCAGTGTGTTGCAATGGCGCATCAGGAAGCCGTAAAAACCGGGGAACGATGTGTAATTCCCCTCTCTGATCACGCGATAAAGGCTTCTCTTAGGCTGCTCGGCCGCCTCGTATGCCAGCTGGATGGCAAAGCTGTCAAAGGCATTGAAGTGGTTGCAGGTGATGACCGCACCGCTCCTCAGCGCCTTCAGGTACTCAAGGCCACGGATCTCCTTGATGATGAGCTTTTTCTCCTTGATCAGGCTATGCACAAACTTGCGCGCGATCATAAAGGCCACCTTGGTCTTCATTTTTTTCAAAATTCCGCCGCGAAGGTAGTCAATATTCTCCGGCATCAGCACCCTTGAGGGGGGATCCTCCTCCACATCCTCATCAAAGCGCCCTGTCCTCTCATATTCCTCGATCTTCTGAAGGATCTCCACGCGGTCCTTGGCGCGGTTGGCCTTGTTGACCCGATTGAGGTAGTTATCCTCGCGGTTGGTCTCCTTTACCGCCAAGGCCAGCAGATCCGCCACACTCTTTTCGTCTCTTGCGCGCTCCTCGTCGGTATAGCGCTCCAGCACACGGCGGATCTCCTTGCACACCGAGGTTTTGGCGGCGTACTTCCAGAAAATATCCCCGTGACGGCAGTCGTAGTAGTGCCAGGGCTTGCTTACCATAATATAATGCAACACCTTGGCCTCCTCTATGGGGTAGGCGATCTCACCAAAGATCTCGGTGTTCCAGCGCTGATCCAGCCAATAGACATGATCCTTGCAGATGAGATTGAGGTAATCCTCATCCTGGGTCACCACGAAATTGTAGGTGTGCAGGTACTGCACAAATTTATCCAGCACAAACCGCAAGCGGAACTGATTGCAGTTGATGAGCAGCAGGCCCGCGTTAAAGAAATTGTAGCGGGAAACCCCCACCACGCGCTCCACATAGGTGCCGTACTCGTCGATCTGCACCATCACCTGCTCGTGGCAGGCGCCCACGTAGGCATCCTTGATATCGGTCAGGTAAAGCTCGCTGATGTCGCCCTGCACCACGGTGTCACTGTCAATGTAGATCGCCTTGTCGTATTCGGGGAACATTTCGGCAATAAAGAGGCGATAGTAGGTGGTTTTGGAATAATAATCGCGGATGGGAAGCTTATCCGAGATCGATTTGAGGTAGGAGGTCACATCCTGAAAGGAGACCTCAAACTCCTCATTGGCAAGAGCCAGCACCGCCCGTTTCATCCGCTCGGTAACGCCCGTATGCAGAACATAAACGTGATAGTTATACTTTTTGGACGCATTTTTGATCATGGAATAGAGCGACACCACCGTATATTTGATGAAGGTATCGTCACAGGCATAAAAAATTGGGATCACTTCTTTGTTCATCGGGGGAGAGCCTCCATTTCAAACTCTTTGATCAGTGATAGGTATTCATCAAGCACGTCGTCAAACTGATGATAGCGGAACACGCGATGCACGCGGTCCACGTGCCATTGCTTGATGTTGTCGGTGTGGGGATAGGGCAACCAGAAAAGTCGCTTGGAAAAATGCCGCACAACGGTGTGAGAATGTAGGAATTTTTGGTCGTTAAAGCGCTGGGGCAGCATCTTCTTTTTGGTGGTGGAGCGGATCAGGGCACTTTGGTCGGCAAACACCAGCTTTTTGTCTCTCAGCCATTGCCGCGCCCGCCGCAGGATCCCCGTCTCGCACATATATTTCAAATTAAAAAGCAGCACCCCCGCATTGATGTAGTTGGGGTGGATCAGATATTTGCCGTAATGGTCCCGTGCGGCCGCATACTCCACGTGGGACACATCCATATCATAAAGCAGGTGAATGTCGCGCTGAAGCATCACGTCCACATCAAGGTAAAGCAGCTTATCGGGCATATCCTCCACCAGATCCGCAAGCAGGCGGATGAGGGTATAGGGGGAGCAATAGGCCAGCTCATTGGGACAACCGAGCAGCTCTGCGCGATACAGCGCACCCACATCCTTTACCACCACGCGATTTTCCTTGCCATAGCTCCTTACCACCTTTTCCAAAAAAGCCACCTGACGCTCCGTGATCGGGCGATAGGTCTCCTTGATATGGGTGGCATCCATGGTAAAAAGATAAAAGGTGAACGGCTCTCCCGAGTCGGTGCGCTTGAGGATCGACAGGGCACAGGTCAGCATCCCGTCAAACACCTTATCGTTGCCGCAAAACAGAATATTAACCATGTGTTTCTTCCTTTCTGACATAACGGATCACCTCAACCGTGGAAAGACGCGCCCGCTCGCACATAGTCGCGTGAACGCGATCCCGCAGCTCCCTTTTCTGCTCCTCGCGCGGCAGCGTGAGGTCGGGGAAAAAGGGGCCGTCAATGTAGGTGACCATACGGGGCTTTTTGGAGCAACGGCGCTTTTGGTAGGTGTTGGTAAAGCAAAAGACCGGCACACGGTATTTGATCGGGTAGGAAAAGGAGTCTGCCGTAAAGGGGCGGATGCCCGTGTAATACGGCCAGATGTGCGCCTCGGGATAGATGGCGATCTTTTTCTTTTCCGCGAGGCGCTTTTCGATCAGTCGAATGAAGCTGCGGTAGGCCTTTTTGTCATCGGGCAGCGGAATGGCACCGAGATAGGGAGTGATCCTGCCGAGATAGGGCATGGAAACATTGTTGGCATGAACGATCACCCACACCCGCCGCCGGGGGTCAAGCAGCCCGGGGATCACGGCATCGGCAATATCCTGCGTGTGGTTGCCGTAAAGGAAGCAGCCCGTATCGGTCACACCCTTCAGCTTTTCCTTTCCCTTTACCGTGTGGTGAAAGGCGAGCTTAGTATAAAGGAAGGCGAGCGGCGTTGCCACCACGCGGAACCAAAAGAACTGCGCGAGGCGCCCGAGGGGGGTGTCACGGTCATACACATAGCTCTCGTCAATACGCCGCGGTGTGATCTTGGCCGTGGAGAACTCATCGTTGTGCTCATCCTCGTAATAGATAACCTTTGTTTCTCTCACCGTTTACCCCCTTTCTGCGCGAGCCCCGTGCGCCTTGATTTGTTTTGATTGACACCAAATGTGGTTTTCGTTACCATTTTATCACGTTGAGTTTAATTTGTCAACCCGTTTCGGTCAATTTAATTCACATTTTTCGCAAAAAAAGAAAACGGGCACGCGTAAGCAGGCTGTGCGTGCCCGTCAAGGATTGTTTTGGGTCTGTCAAACGCGGATAATGCACCCTCTGCGGCAGACCTCGGCACACTTGCCGCAGCCCACACAAAGAGCGGCATCGATCACCGCCAGATTGTTTTCCACACGAACAGCGCCCTGCTCGCACACCTTTTGGCATTGCATACAACCAATGCAGCCCACCTTGCAGCTCTTGACCACGGCACCGCCCTTGTCGCAGGAGGAGCAGGCCACAGCGTAAAGGGGCTGCCTTTTGGGGAGCAGCGAAACAAGGTGCTTGGGGCAGGCCGAAACGCAGGTGCCGCAGCCCGTGCAACGCTCCGCATCCACCACCGCCACGCCATTTTGAAGCTGCAGCGCGTGAAAACGGCAAACGGCCACACAGCTGCCAAGCCCAAGACACCCATAGGAGCAAAGCTTATCGCCGCCCCCGAGGCGCAGGGCTGCCATACAGTCGGCGGGCCCCTGATAGGCATACCGCTTGGTGGTATTTTCTCCGCCCGAGCAGGCAACAAAGGCGCGCATAGGCTTGATCTCAACAGGTGCCACGCCCATCACTGCGGCAATTTCATCCGCGGCCGCAGCGCCCAACACGCCGCAGGCAGTGATCGGTGCCTTACCCTCCACAATGGCAGCAGCCAGTGCATCGCAGCCCGAATAACCGCAGCCGCCGCAATTTGCGCCCGGCAGCGCATCGCGCACCAGCGGCACGCGCTCATCGGTCTTGACGGCAAAGGCGCGGGAGGCCACGGCCAGCAATATACCGAAAAAGCCGCCGAGCCCCGCGAGGATCGCAATCGGAATGAGGATCATTTGTATGTTCATAGCATTCTCCTCCCGTTAAAACCGAATACCCGAAAAGCCCGCAAAGGCCATGGCAAGAAGGCCCGCCGCGATCAGCGTCAGCGGAAAGCCGCGGAAGGCGCGGGGCGGCTCTGCATCGGCCAATCGACCGCGCACACCCGCAAACACCACAATGGCCAGCGTAAAGCCGAGTGCCGAGGCAAAGCCGAACAGCACTGCCTCAAGCAGCGTGTAGTCGTTTTGCACGGCAAGCAAAGCGGCCGAAAGCACGGCGCAGTTGGTGGTGATGAGGGGAAGATAGATGCCCAGCGCCGAATAAAGCGCGGTGACGAAGCGGCGCAGGAACATCTCAATAAACTGCACCAGCGCGGCGATCACCAGGATAAACGCCACGGTCTTCAGATAGGAAAGCCCGAAGGGCAGGAGCAGGTAGCGGTAGACACACCAGGTCACCGCGCCCGACACCGTCATCACAAAGGTGACGGCAAGACCCATTCCCAGCGCCGTATCGGGCTTTTCCGATACGCCGAGGAAGGGGCAGCAGCCATAGAACTTGGAGAAAATAAAGTTTTCCACCAGAATGGCGCTGAACATGAGAAGCAAAACATTGGTAAAGCTCATACCGTTCCCTCCTCTTTTTCCTTTTTCTTCTGCTTGGCCCGTGCCTCGCTCCGATCACGGAGCTTCTGCATTCCCGCGATCACGAAGCCGAGCGTGAGGAATGCACCCGCAGGCATCACCAAGAGCAGTGCGGGGGCATAGCCCTCTCCGAACAGCGAGATACCAAGGAAGGTGCCGTTGCCGATGATCTCGCGCACCGTGGCCACCAGGATCAGGGCAAAGGTAAAGCCAAGACCCATTGCAAGACCGTCCACCATAGAGGGGATGGGCTTGTTTTTGGAGGCATAGGCCTCCGCGCGGGCCAGAATGATGCAGTTGACCACGATCAGCGGAATAAAGATGCCGAGCGACTGATAAAGCGAGTACAAAAAGGCCTTCATCAAAAGCTCCACCATGGTGACAAAGCCCGAAATGATCACGATATAGGCCGCAATGCGCACCTCCTTGGGAATAAAGCGGCGCAGCAGCGAGATAAACAGATTGGAAAAGATCAGCACCGCCGTGGCGGCAAGTCCCATGCCGATGGCATTTTCCACCGAGGTGGTGGTGGCAAGGGTGGGACACATACCGAGAAGCTGCACAAGAACGGGGTTCCTGTCGATCAGCCCCTCCTTCAGTTGTCTCAGAAATCCTTTCATGCCGCACCTCCGAAATCAAGCGCCAGCACCGCCTCCATTGCATTTCGGATGGCATCGTAGGAAAGCGTTGCACCTGCGCTGAGATCCTCGCCGCGGGGCAGCTCGGTGCCCGTGTAGAGGTTGCCCGCATCCAGATAGCGGTCAATAAAGGTCTCGGCGTGGCTGATCACCTGCAGACCCGCGATCTTCCTTTGCGGCGTCACGCCGATCATCATATCCACGGCTCCGCCGTAATCGCTGTTGCCCGCATAGTCCACGCAGTAGCCGAGCAGCTCGCCCGATGCATCACACACGCGGTAGGCCGCCCGCACACCCTCGGCCTCAAGCGAAAGCTCCGTAAAGCTCTTTGCCTCAGGGAAGATGCGGCGAATGGCCTCCTCCTTGCGGGCGCGCTCGCCCTGTTCGATGGGGCCCTTGGTCACGGCAAAAACCAGCGCCGTAAGGCCTGCCACCACCAGGCAGATCAGCAAAAGCTTCAGTGCCACGGCGGCCATTTGCTTTGTTGCTTTACCCTGCATGACGGCCACCTCCGAACACACGCGGCTGCGTGATCTTATCAATGTAAAATACCAGGCAGTTCATCACGAGAATGGCGAAGGAAACGCCCTCGGGATAGCTACCGAAATAGCGGAAGAACACGGTCAGCAGGCCGCAGCCCACACCGAAAACAAGCCGCCCCGTCCTTGAAATGGGCGAGGTCACATAGTCGGTTGCCATAAAGATGGCACCAAGGAAGAGCCCGCCCGAAAGAAGCTCCCGCAGCATAAAGGTAAGGTCAAGGCTGCCCCCTCCCTGCGGGAGGAGGAAGGTGACGAGCGCCACGGTGGCAAGGTAGGAAAGCGGGATGTGCCAGGTGATGACGCGGCGCACCATCAGATAGATCCCACCCACCAGCAAAAGAAGCGCCGAGATCTCGCCGATCGAGCCGCCGCAACGGCCAAGAAAGAGATCAAGAAGGCTCACATCCCCCGCGACACGGGGCGTGGCGGAGGCAACGGCATCCGCCACGGTGCGGTCAAAGGGGGCGGGGTACGCGGTCATTTCCACGGGCCAGGACAAAAAGAGAAAGACGCGCGCCGCCAGGGCGGGATTGAGGAAATTCTTTCCGATGCCGCCAAAGATCTGCTTGACCACGATAATGGCAAACGCGGCACCCACAATGGGGAGAAAGTAGGCGTCGTTTGCGGGCAGGTTAAAGCCGATCAGGAGTCCCGTAACGGCGGCGGAAAGATCCCCCACCGTGTTGGGCCTATGTAAGAGCTTGACCGTGAGAAATTCAAACAGCACCGCGGCCGCCACGCCGAAAAGGGGCATCAGCAGCGCGTTGAGGCCAAACACATATACGCCCCACAGCAGCGCAGGGGTAAGGGCGATCAGCACGTCGCGCATAATGGACGCGGTGGTGGTTCCCTCCTTGATGTGAGGGGAGGAGGAGACCGTCAGTGTGCCGAATGCCACATCGGCAAATGTTTCTTGTTGCTGCATTCGCTCTCCTCCCTTCATTTCTTTTGCGCGGCGCGGATCTCAGCCTTCGCCACGCGGATGTATTCGACGATGGGAATGCGCGCAGGGCAGTTATAGGAGCAGGTGCCGCATTCCACGCAGCTCATGGCGTTTTTCTGCTTCGCCTCCTCAAACTGCCGCTTTTTGGCGGCGTTCGCCAGCGAAAGCGGTGCTAAGTGCATCGGGCAGTTTGCCACACAGCGACCGCACCGAATGCAGGCAGAGGCCGCCTTGTCGGGGCGATGCCGCTGCTCAAATTCCTGCGAGAGCAACAGCAGTGCCGAGGTGCCCTTGGTGACGGGGGCATCGGGATCCCATTGGGCAAATCCCATCATCGGGCCGCCGTTGACCATTCGCGCGGGCTCCTTTTTCAGCCCTCCGCAAAGCGAAAGAAGATCGCGGTAGGAGGTGCCGATGTGCGCCTTGACATTGGTGGGCGCCGCCACACAGTCACCGTCCACCGTGACCACGCGCTTGCAAAGAGGTGTACCTCTGTAAAAGGCGTGCCAGATGGCGGCCACTGTTTCGGCATTGAAGATGACGCAGCCAACATCGGCGGGGAGCTTGCCCGCAGGCAGCTCCTTGCCCACAAGGGCATAGATCAGCTGACGCTCGTCACCCTGGGGGTACTTGGTCTTGAGCACCGCCACCGAGATGCTCGTGGGTGCAAGCCCGCGCAACACCTTGACGGCATCCATTTTATTATCCTCCACGCCGATGATGGCGCGGTCAAGCCCCAGGGCGTGCATCAGGATCTCGGTGCCGCCGAGAATGCGGTCGGGATGCTCCAGCATCATACGGTGGTTGGCGGTGATAAACGGCTCACACTCCGCCGCATTGATGATCAGCGTGCCGGCACGGCCGATGGCGGAGGAAAGCTTGGCATAGGTGGGAAAGGTAGCACCGCCCATACCCGAAATTCCCGCCTCGCGCACCAGGGCCACGATCTCCTCGGGGGTAGCCTCGGCCAGGGGGCGCGGAAAGGGCTTGGCGCTCGGCGACCTGGTATAAAGCCCGTCATTTTCGATCACAATACAAGGGACACGGCCGCCCGCGGCATTCAGCGTGGTATCGATTTTTTTCACCGTGCCCGAGACACTGGCGTGCACGGGGCAGCCAAGCCCCGACTCCACATCACCGATCTTTTGTCCGTAATCCACGTGGTCGCCGGGCGCCACCAACGGCGTGCAGGGCGCTCCGATATGCTGAGAAAGAGGGATCGACACGATGGCGGGCGCGGCGATCCGCACAATGGGAGAATGCTCGGTGTTTTTGAACTCCCGCACGTGCGTGCCACCCCTGAAGGTATATTTCATAAATCTCTCCTTTCCGACGGCGGCCGGGTAGCTTCTTACCGACCGACTTATCACAAATGTACAACAGTCATATAATACAGATATCATTATACACTATTTTTACGGATCGTGCAAGTACTTTTGCAGAGTTTTATTATGGCGGAATAAACTTTTTTCAAAATTCAAGAAAAAAGTATTGACAAATAAAAAGCGGTGTGCTATAATAGTCAAGCGCTCGGAAAAAGCGTGTTTTTTATGGCGGAGTAGCTCAGCTGGCTAGAGCAATCGGTTCATACCCGATAGGTCATGGGTTCAAGTCCAATCTCCGCTACCAGGCCCGTTGGTCAAGAGGTTAAGACACCGCCCTTTCACGGCGGTAACATGGGTTCAATTCCCGTACGGGTCACCAGGAAGGAAAGACCGTCACACCCGTGGCGGTTTTTCCTTTCTCGTGACTCGTCTCGCGGATGCGAGCCCCTTGCTTCCCATCGCAACGAAAAAAAAGCAGCCCCCGCAGGACATTTGCCCTGCGGGGGCTGCTTTTTATGTATGAGCGCGATCAGGCATCCTTTTCCGATGCCGTGCTCTCCTTTTTTTGTTGGTTGCGCTTTTTCTCCATGCTCACGTTGATCCTGTGTGCGCCGAAAAGGAGCAAGAAGGTCAGCGCCACGCAAAGCAGCACAAAGATGATCCAATGCCAGACCGAGGTGAATTTTTCAAAGGGCACCGAGGAAAGGCCGAAGGTAATGGCCACAATGCCGATGCCTCTGCCAAACACGATCGAGGGTACAAACCACCGAAGCGACATCTTCATCGTGCCCGCGATCATGGTCAGCGCCTCGTCGGGGAAGGTGGGAAACATCATCAACAGCGGGAAATAGACCGTGCCGCGATCGCGCAGCAGCGTGAGTGCCTGCTCACAATCCTTGCCGCCGAGAAATTTGACACAGAGCCAATAGCCGCCGAAGCGCCCGATGGCGTAAAGGCCGTGGCTGGCAATGAGCGCGGCAATAAAGCTGATGACAAACGCCTGCCAGGGCTCGGTATAAATGGTCATACTGAGCAGCGTCAGCGCCATGGCGGCACCCGGGATCGCGCACAGCAGCATACTGAGCACGGTTTGCAGCACGATGAAAACAAGCCACCCGTACCAGGACGATTTAAAGGACAAAAACAGAGCGGAATTAAACTGAATGCCGTCTGCAAAATACACCACGTCCAGTGCCATCAGCACCAAAAGTGACAGGAAAGAGACAGCCACCACGCCAAGCACCAGAAGGAGCGCGTGAAGAAGCACGGTTTTGTTTTTTGCAAAAAAACGGCCGCAACCCTGAAGTGAACCCAAAAGTTTAGACAAAAATCAAATATTAAATTGCTTGTGAATGAGCTCGGTACTCCACCGGGCTCATTCCTTTTAGTTTTAATGAAATTCTCTCGTTGTTGTAGTAATGTATGTATTCCTCCAACTTCTCAATGAATCCCCGAGGGGATTCAAATTTTTCGCCGTAATACATTTCTACCTTGAGCCTGCCGAAGAA
>JAZNFZ010000048.1:0-17544 GCA_045576195.1 Eubacteriales bacterium
TTTCCCAGATGCCGCCTTCGGGCAGGGACGCGCAGGTCAGAATAAAGCCCATGATGCCGCAGGCCATGGCAACGATCGGCATGGCGATGTTGACACTTTCGGCGGCCGGCTCGGCGGGAGCGGCAACCGGCTGGGCAACAGGAGCGGCAACCGGCTCGACTACAGGCTCGGCAACCGGCTCAACTACAGGCTCGGCAACGGCGCAGGCAGTGCCGCAACCGGGGCAGAAACGGGCGTCGGCAACCAGAGCGGCGCCGCAGTTGGTGCAAAAACGGGGTTTGTTTTCCATGATATGTATCCTCACTTTTTTATTTGTATCCATCATATACCATAAAGAGAAATTTGTCAACAGAAAAACCATACGGATAAAAGAGTAAAAAATGTTGTAATTTTCCGCGGGATGTCATATAATCTATACGGAGAAATTCGACAAAAGATGCAAATTCCTTTGACAGAGGTATGCTTTTTTGGTAGAATAATCTGGGTGCTTTTAGAGATGCAGAGAATAGAACACCGAACAGGAGCGGACGATGAAGATCGGACCGCTTATCGGTGCGTTTGTGATAGATGCAAAAACAGGAGGAAATTGCATGAGTAAGATCACCATTATCGGTGCCGGACAGGTGGGTGCTACTATTGCCTACACCTTGGCCGTCACAGGGGCAACATCAGAGATCGTGATGATTGACATCAATCGAGAAAAGGCCATCGGTGTAGCCATGGATATTTACCAAGGCACGCCGTTCTGCCATCCCTGCTTAATATATGAAGGCAGTTATGCCGACGCGGTGGGTTCGGACATTGTCATTCTCACTTCGGGCTTGCCCCGTAAGGCGGGTCAGTCCCGTCTGGAATTGGCGCAGGTCAATACCGACATCACCAAACAGATCATTCCGCAGATCGTACGGTATGCGCCCGAGGCTCATTATATTATCGTAAGTAACCCTGTGGATATTCTAACCTATGTATTTACGAAAGTATCGGGTCTGCCTGAGAGTCATATCATCGGTTCGGGTACGGTGCTGGATACCTCCCGTTTGCGTGTACGGCTGAGCGAATGTTGCTCGATCAATCAGCAGAACATTCATGCGTACGTGCTGGGTGAGCACGGTGACTCTTCGTTCATTCCTTGGTCGGTGGCCAGTATTTCCAACATTCCGCTGGATGATTGGAATAAGCTGATGGTCAATCCTGCCACGCATTACCCCGAGCTCGACCATGAGGAGATTGAAAATTATGTTCGTACCTCAGGCGGCCGCATCATTGCCGCCAAGGGGGCGACCTTTAATGCCGTTTCGGTTACCGTTTGCTACATTGTGAAAGCGTTGCTGTCCTCGATTGACACGACCATGACGGTATCGACCATGCTCAACGGCGAATATGGCATTGATGATGTGTGTATGTCCATCCTCAATGTGGTAAACAACCAAGGCGCGCACTCCAAACTGCTTCTGCCGCTGACCGATGGGGAACTCAAACAGTTGCATCACAGCGCCGAGTGCCTGAAAAATGTTATTAAAAGCATCAAGATATAAAGGGAGAATCAGAAAATGGAATTTCGTATTGAACATGACTCGATGGGGGAAGTAAAGGTTCCCGCAGATAAATATTGGGCGGCGCAGACCCAGCGCAGCCATGAAAACTTTGTAATCGGTATGGATATCGAAACAATGCCCCGTGAGATCACCTATGCTTTCGGTATTCTGAAAAAGGCGGCGGCTCTGGCCAACCACGCCCTACGCCCCGAAAAGATGACCGATGAGAAACTCGATGCCATCTCCAAGGCTTGTAACGAGGTTATTTCGGGTTCTCTTAACGATCATTTCCCGCTGGTGGTCTGGCAGACGGGCTCCGGTACACAGTCCAATATGAACGCCAACGAGGTCATAGCCAACCGCGCCAACGAGCTGGCGGGCGAGGTGCTCTGCCACCCCAATGACGACATCAATATGAGCCAATCCTCCAACGATACCTTCCCCACGGCGATGCACATTGCCGCCGTGGAGGCCATTGAGGATAAGCTTTTCCCTGCGATCGACCTGCTGGTCTCCACCTTCAGAAAGCTGGAACGCAAGAACAAGGGCATCGTCAAGAGCGGCCGCACCCACCTGCAGGACGCCACGCCCATCACCTTCTCCCAGGAGATCTCGGGCTGGAGATCGTCGCTTGAGCGCGACAAGCAGCTGCTGAAGGCTGCTCTCCCCACCCTCAAGGAGCTGGCCCTCGGCGGCACTGCCGTGGGTACGGGCCTCAACGCTCCCTGTGGCTTTGATGTGAAGGTGGCCGAGGCTGTGTCGCAGATCACGGGTAAGAAATTCGTGACGGCAGGGAACAAGTTCCACGCGCTGACCTCCAAGGATGAGATCGTGTTTGCGCACGGTGCCGTTAAGGCGCTGGCTGCCGATATGATGAAGATCGCCAACGACGTGCGCTGGCTGGCCTCGGGCCCTCGCCTCGGCCTTGGTGAGATCACCATTCCCGAAAACGAGCCCGGCTCCTCCATCATGCCCGGCAAGGTCAACCCCACCCAGTGTGAGGCGGTGACCATGGTGGCCGTGCAGGTCATGGGCAACGATGTGGCCGTCGGTATGGCGGCCTCCCAGGGCAACTTTGAGCTCAATGTCTTTATGCCGGTCTGCATCTATAATTTCCTGCAATCGGTGAGGTTGCTCTCCGAGGCGATGGTCTCCTTCCACGACAACTGCGTGGTGGGTATCAAGGCCAACAAGCAAAAAATGCACGACAATCTCTATCACTCCCTGATGCTGGTGACTGCCCTCAACCCCTACATCGGCTACGAAAACGCCGCCAAGACCGCGAAAAAGGCCTACCGCGAGAACATTTCTCTCAAGGAGGCCTGCGTAGCGCTCGGCTTCCTGACTGCCGAGAAATTCGACGAGGTCTTCCACCCCGAGCAGATGATTTAACCAATCCAAAGAGAGGTTTATGTATGAAATTCAGTTATTTCCCCGGTTGTACCCTGAAAACCAAGGGTAAGGATCTGGATATTTACGCGCGCAAGAGCGCCGAGGCACTGGGCTTTTTACTTTGCGAGCTGCCCGATTGGCAGTGCTGCGGCGCGGTCTACCCCCTGGCCAAGGACGAGATCGCAACCAAGCTTTCCGCCGTGCGCGCGCTGGTCAGCGCGAGAGAGCGGGGCGAGGAGCTGGTCACGCTTTGCTCGGCCTGCCACAACGTCATCAAGCAGACCAATTATGCGATGCGGCACGATGCCGATATGGCGTTGCGCGTGAACAACTACCTCGGTCTTGATACCCCCTATGGCGGCGAGACCTCGGTGCTGCACTATCTTGAGGTGCTGCGCGATCGCGTGGGCTTTGACGAGCTGAAGAAAAAGGTGATTAACCCCCTGACGGGGCGAAAAATTGCCGCTTATTACGGTTGTCTTTTACTGCGGCCCTCCCGCGTGATGGCTATGGACGACCCCGAAAACCCCACCATCCTTGAGGATTTTATCCGCGCCATCGGTGCCGAGCCCGTGGTGTTCGGTATGCGGAATGAGTGCTGCGGCGCTTATGTCAGCCTTGAGGACCGCGGGGCGGCCCAAAAGCGCAGCAGCGCCGTGATGGAGAACGCCCGCGCCTGCGGTGCGGACACGGTGGTGACCGCTTGCCCGCTCTGCCTTTACAATCTGCAGAAAAACGGCGGCTGCGCGGCAACGGCCGTGGTCTATTTCACCGAGCTGCTCGCTGAGGCGCTCGGCGTCAAGTAAAAGGAGGCGCAAATGAGTCACAATTCCAATCTGAACGAGCAGATCCTGCGCTCCTTTGGCGTGGATGTGCGCAAGTGCATGCGCTGCGGAAAATGCACCGCCACCTGCCCCGCCTTTGACGAGATGGAGTATCACCCCCACCAATTTGTGTATATGGTGGAGAAGGGCGAGGTGGGAAAGCTGATGGCATCGAAGTCGATCTACCGTTGCCTTTCCTGCTTTGCCTGCCTTGAGCGCTGCCCCCGCAGCGTAGAGCCCGCCAGACTCATTGAGGCGGTGCGCCTTGCGGTGATCCGCCGCCAGGGCGAAAATCACCTGAAGGCGGACGATATCCCCGCGTTGCTTGACGAGGATATGCCGCAGCAGCTGCTTGTCACCGCGCTGCGAAAATACAGCAAGTAAGGAGGCCGTAAAATGCAAAGAATCGGCGTGTTTATCTGCCATTGCGGCACCAATATTGCAGGCACCGTTGATGTAAAGGCGGTGGCCGAGGCGCTTTCGCACGAGCCCGGTGTGGTGTTTTCCACCGACTATCAGTATATGTGCTCCGAATCGGGACAGACGCTGATGCGCGACGCCATCCGCGAGCATAAGCTCACGGGCGTTGTGGTCTGCTCCTGCTCCCCCCGTATGCACGAGGCCACCTTCCGCAAGGCGGCCGAAAAAGAGGGCCTGAACCCCTATATGGTGGAGATCGCCAACATCCGCGAGCAGGTCTCCTGGATCCATAAGGACATCGCGGAGGGTACCGAAAAGGCGATCATCCTCGGTCGTGCGGCCATTGCCAAGGTGCACCTCAACAAGCCCCTGTTCGCAGGGGAGAGCCCCGTGACCAAGCGTGCGCTGGTCATCGGCGGCGGCATTGCGGGCATTCAGACGGCGCTTGATATTGCCGAGGCCGGCTTTGAGGTGGATATTGTGGAGAAATCTCCCACCATCGGCGGCAAAATGGCGCAGCTTGACAAGACCTTTCCCACCCTTGACTGTGCCGCCTGCATTCTGACCCCCAAGATGGTGGATGCGGCGCAGCACGAAAACATTACCATCTTCTCCTACAGCGAGGTAGAGGAGGTCAAGGGCTTTGTGGGCAACTTTACGGTGAGCATTCGCAAAAAGGCCCGCTACGTGGATGAGACCAAATGCACGGGCTGCGGCATCTGCACCGAAAAATGCCCCCAGAAGAAGGTCCCCAACGAATTCAATATGGGGCTTGACACCCGCCGTGCCGTTTATATCCCCTTCGCGCAGGCCGTGCCGAAGGTGGCCACCATCGATGCCGATTACTGCACGATGATGAAGACGGGAAAATGCGGCATCTGCTCCAAGGTCTGCGGCGTGGGTGCCATTGATTACACCCAGAAGGACGAGATCGTGGAGCGCGAATACGGCGCCATTGTGGCGGCGACGGGCTTCAATCCCATCAAGCCCGACCGCTTTGGCGAATACAGCTATTCGACCTCGGCCGATGTGGTGACCTCCCTTGAATTTGAACGACTGATGAACGCCGCAGGCCCCACCGCGGGCACACTGCTGCGCCCCTCCGACCGCACGCACCCCCACACGCTGGTATTCGTGCAGTGCGTGGGCTCGCGCTGCGATGCCGAAAATGAAAAGGGCAAGACCTATTGCTCCAAGATCTGCTGTATGTATACCGCCAAGCACGCGATGCTGGTGCGCGAGAAGTACCCCGATACCGAGGTGTATGTGTTCTACATCGACGTGCGTACCCCCGGCAAGAACTTTGATGAGTTCTATCGCCGCGCGGTGGAGCAGTACGGCGTGCATTACATCAAGGGTCAGGTGGGCAAGGTGGTGGAGGAAAACGGCAAGCTGAAGGTGCAGGCAAGCGACCTGCTCTCAGGCGAGCAGCTGCACATTGATGCCGATATGGTGGTGCTGGCCACTGCCATAGAGCCCGATGCGAGCGCCCGTCCCCTTGCCACCAAGCTGACCGCCAGCATGGATACCAACGATTTCTTTACCGAGGCGCACCCCAAGCTGCGCCCCGTGGAGAGCCCCACGGCAGGCGTGTTCCTGTCGGGTGTTTGCCAGGGCCCCAAGGATATTCCCGAAACCGTATCCCAGGCCAGCGCCTGCGCCGCCAAGGTCATAGGCCTGCTTGCCAAGGATAAGCTCTCCTGCAACCCCTGCGTGGCCCATTCCGATGAGCTGCTCTGCAACGGCTGCTCCTCCTGCGAGAAGGTCTGCCCCTACGGTGCGATCACCTATGTGGACAAGGAGTTCCGCGGGCCGAACCGCACCACGCTCCTGCGCCGTGTGGCACAGGTCAACGAGGCGGTCTGCCAGGGCTGCGGTGCCTGCACGGTGGCCTGCCCCTCGGGCGCAATGGATCTCAAGGGCTTTTCGAACAGTCAAATTATGGCGGAGGTGGATGCAATATGCAAGATGTAAAGGAATACAGACCCAAGATCGTGGCATTTTGCTGCAACTGGTGCTCCTATGCGGGCGCGGATCTTGCGGGCTCGGCGCGTCTTTCCTACCCCGCCGAGGTCAAGATCATTCGCGTGCCCTGCTCCTGCCGCGTCAACCCCTTGTTTATCCTGCGCGCCTTTCAGCGCGGGGCAGACGGTGTGATCTTAGCGGGCTGTCACCCCGGTGACTGCCACTATACCAGCGGCAACTATTTCACGCGCCGCCGTATGACGCTGCTTTTCTCGATGCTCGATTACCTCGGCATCGAGCGCGAGCGCACCCGCGTGGAGTGGATCTCCGCGGCGGAGGGCGCCAAGTTCTCCAAGACCATGAGCGAGTTTACCGCCACTGTGGCGGCTCTTGGTGAAAACAAGAGATTGGAGGATCTGAGATGCAAGAAATGATGGAAAAGCGCGCCATAGAGCTCTTGGAGAACGGTACGGTCGACCGTGTGCTCGGCTGGAGCGCGGGTGAATTCCCCTATGATATGACCCCTGCCGTGTTCCGCTCCGCAAAGGAGCTGCGCGACGGCTTTGTTTACAACGATTTTTGCGGCGCAAACCTGTCGAAATACCTGATCCGCGAGTGCCGCGCGGGCGGAAAAATTCTGGTTTTCCTCAAGCCCTGCGATACCTACAGCTTCAATCAGCTCCTCTGCGAGCATCGCATCAAGCGCGAGATGATCTATGTCATCGGTGTGGAGTGCTATGGCAAGGCCGATGTGGAAAAGCTGAAGGCCATGGGCATTTCGGGCATCACGGGCATCAAAAAGCACGAGGACGGCACCTATACCGTGATGACGGTCTACGGTGATCGGACCGTCAAGGCCTATGAGGCCATGGCCGAGCGCTGTCTTTCCTGCAAGAGCAAGAAGCACGTGGTCTATGACGAGCTTCTCGGCGACGAGGGTGAGGTGGTCTCCGACTGCGACCGCTTTGACGCGGTAGAGCGGCTTGAGGCCATGACACCCGATGAACGGTATGCGTTTTGGCGCGGTGAGCTTTCCCGCTGCATCCGCTGCAACGCCTGCCGCAACGTCTGCCCTGCCTGCACCTGCGAGCAGTGCGTATTTGACAACCCCTCCTCCGGCGTCAGCCAGAAGGCGGCGGTGAACTCCTTTGAGGAGAATATGTTCCACATCATCCGTGCCTTCCACGTGGTGGGTCGCTGCACCGACTGCGGCGAATGCTCCCGCGTTTGTCCCCAGCACATTCCGCTTCACCTGCTCAACCGCAAGTTTATCAAGGACATCAACCGCTTCTACGGTGAGTATCAGGCAGGCGAGGATCCTGCGGCAAGGCCGCCCCTCGGCACCTTTGAGAAGGACGATATCGAGGCCCACGAGGCAGGAGGTGGCAAGCAATGAAAAAGCTTTATATCGGTGATCTTGACCGCTTCTTTGAGGCCGTGAGCAAGAGCGCCACGCTTTATCTGCCCGTAGACAATGCGGTGGGCAAGGCAGAGTACAAGCGCTATGCCGCGGGCGATCAGCTGAGCGAGGCCACCAACACGCTGCGCTCCGCCAAGGATTTCTTCTTCCCTCAGACCGAAAACCTGATGGATTTCAAAATGGAGGGCAAAAGGATCGACGTGATCGACACAAGGGAGGAGTGCGAGGATTTTGTGGTGTTTGGCGTGCGCGGATGCGACGCCAAGAGCTTTGAGATCCTGGACCGCGTCTTCCTTTCCGACCCCGTTGACACCTATTATCAGAATCGCCGTGCCCACGGCACGGTGGTCACGCTTGCCTGCAGCCGTCCCGAGGAGACCTGCTTTTGTACCACCTTCGGCATCGACGCCGCCGACCCCGCGGGGGATGTGACGGCTGTTCGGGTAAAGGACGGTTTTGCGCTGCGCGCCAACACCGAAAAGGGCGAGGCGCTGCTCTCCCTTGCGGCACCGCTGCTTACCGAGGCGGACGAGGCCGAGGTCCCGGCCGAGCAGGAGAAGATCCGTGCAATTATGGAGCGCCTGCCCCTGGCCGACCTGACGGCAGAGGGCTTTGGTGAGGGCCTGACGCAGGCACTGTTTGACCGTCCCGAGTGGGCCACACTCTCCGAGGCCTGCATCGGCTGCGGCACCTGCACCTTTGTCTGCCCCACCTGCCAGTGCTATGACGTGCGCGATTTTGACACGGGGCACGGCATCAAGCGCTTCCGCTGCTGGGACAGCTGTATGTATTCCGATTTCACCAAAATGGCACACGGCAATCCCCGTGTATCGCAGCTTGAGCGCTTCCGTCAGAGATTTATGCACAAGCTGGTCTATTTCCCCGATAACAACAACGGCACCTTTGGCTGTGTGGGCTGTGGCAGATGTCTTGCCAGGTGCCCGATCTCCATGAACATCGTCAAGGTGATGCGGACCCTTTCGAAGGGAGGCGAGCAAAAATGAACGAAACTCTCATTCCCTATGTGGGCGTGGTGACCGACATCCGTGAGGAGACCCCCGATGTCAAGACCTTTCGCGTAGAGGCCGTGGGTGGCGGCAAGCTCTTTGAGCACAGCCCCGGGCAGTGCGCGATGCTCTCGGTGCCCGGTGTCAGCGAGGCGATGATCTCGATCACCTCCTCTCCCACCAACCGCGACTTTATGGAGCTCAGCATCAAAAAGTGCGGGTGCCTCACCGAATGGCTCCACTCGATGGAGGTGGGGCAGATGATCACGGTGCGCGGCCCTTATGGCAGGCCCTTCCCCGTGGACGGGGCGCTGGCAGGTAAGAGCCTTGTGTTTGTGGCGGGCGGCATTGGCCTTGCGCCCTTGCGCTCGGTGATCAACTATGTGCGCGACAACCGCGAAAAATACGGCCGCGTGGATATTATTTACGGCTCTCGCTCGAAGGAGGATCTGGTTGGCTACCGTGAGATCGCCGAGGAGTGGATGAGCACCCCCGATTTTCACGTGCACCTGACCATTGACCGCGAGCAGCAGGGCTGGGACGGCCACGTGGGCTTTGTTCCCAACTACATCGCCGAGCTTGGCCTTTCCGCAGTCAATGCCTGCGCTCTGGTGTGCGGCCCCCCCGTGATGATCAAGTTTTCACTGCCCAATCTGCTTGCGGCAGGCTTTGACAAAACCGAGATCTTTACCACAATGGAGCTGCGGATGAAGTGCGGCATCGGCAAGTGCGGACGCTGCAACATCGGCAACAAATACGTGTGCAAGGACGGCCCCGTGTTCCGCTTTGACGAGCTTGACGCGCTGCCCGATGAGTATTGATAAGGAGAAATACGATGGATAATATGATCAATATTTACCTCTACGGCAAACGGTATGAGGTACCGTCGAGCCTGACGATCATGGGCGCGATGGAGTATGCGGGCTATCAGCTGGTGCGCGGCGTTGGCTGCCGTTGCGGCTTTTGCGGCGCGTGTGCCACCATCTACCGCATCAAGGGCAGCACGGAGCTTCGCACCTGCCTTGCCTGCCAGACCCAGGTAGAGGACAATATGTATATTGCAACGCTGCCCTTCTTCCCGCTGGTCAAGCAGCCCTACGACATCGAAGGGGTAAGACCGACCGAGCAGATCATGATGCAGCTTTATCCCGAAATTTATGCCTGTGTCGGGTGTAATGCCTGCACCAAGGCCTGCACCCAGGGGCTTTCCGTGATGCAGTACATCGCCTATGCCCAGCGCGGCGAATATGAAAGGTGCGCTGAGGAGTCCTTTGACTGCGTGATGTGCGGTGTTTGCTCCGCGCGTTGCCCTGCGGGCATTACCCATCCCCAGGTGGGTCTCTTGGCCCGCCGTCTTACGGGAAAGTACCTCGCGCCCGAGAGCTCGCACCTGCTGGGTCGCGTGGCGGAGATCGCCCGCGGCGATTGCGAGGCGGCACTCAAGGATATTATGGGCAAGACCGAGGCAGAGCTGCGGGAGCTCTACAACAACCGCGATTTTGAGAAATAAGGAGGCGCGAGATGTTTACCAATGAGATGTTAGACTCGATCAAAAAGGTCGAAGCAACGAGAGAGGCGCGCCTTCAGAAGGTGCTGGCGGGTGAAAACCCCCGCCGTATGACCGCCGAGGAAAAGGAGGAGGTGCTGGCCGCCTTCCACCCCGACCACATCAAATCGCAGTTCGCAGAGCTGAAGATCGGCCCCAACAAGGGCGAGCGTGTGCCGCTGGAGCTTGCTGAGATCCTGCAGGCCAACAGCCGCGTAAACCCCGATGAGATCGACCTCACCGCACCCGATTACGACACCGATGTGCTGGTCATCGGCGGCGGCGGCGCGGGCTCGGCGGCGGCCATTATGGCGCACGAAAAGGGCGCCCGCGTGATGATCGTGACCAAGCTTCGCCACGGCGATGCCAATACCATGATGGCAGAGGGCGGCATCCAGGCCGCCGATAAGCCGAATGACTCCCCCGCGCAGCACTATCTTGACGTGATGGGCGGCGGCCACTTCAAAAACATTCCCGAGCTTGTCTACAAGCTGGTGCACGACGGACCCGAATGCATCAAGTGGCTGAGTGACCTTGGTGTGATGTTTGACAAGGAGGAGGACGGCACCATGGTGACCACCCACGGCGGCGGCACCTCCCGCAAGCGTATGCACGCTTGCCGCGACTATTCGGGTGCCGAGATCATGCGCGTGCTCCGTGACGAGGTGCAGAACCGCGCCATCCCCGTGGTGGATTTCACCGCCGCCATTGAGCTTATCAAGGACGAAAACGGCCGTGCGGCAGGTGCGGTGCTTCTGAATATGGAAACGGGCGAGCGCCTGGTGGCGCGCGCCAAGACCGTGGTGATCGCCACGGGCGGCGCGGGACGGATGCATTATCAGGGCTTCCCCACCTCCAACCACTACGGCGCCACGGCAGACGGCCTTGTGATGGCCTACCGTGCGGGCGCGCCCCTGCTTTACGCCTACACCCTGCAATACCACCCCACGGGCGTGGCATACCCCTCCCAGATCTTCGGCGCACTGGTCACCGAAAAGGTGCGCTCGATCGGCGCACAGCTGATCAACGCCGAGGGCGAGGCCTTTATGAATCCCCTGGAGACCCGTGACGTGTCTGCCGCGTCGATCATTCGCGAATGCCGCGAGCGCGGCAAGGGCGTTCCCACCCCCGACGGCGGCTTCGGCATCTGGCTTGACTCGCCCATGATCGAGGCGATCCACGGCGAGGGTACCATTGAAAAGCGCATCCCCGCCATGATGCGGATGTATCTCAAATACGGCATCGATATGCGCAAGCAGCCCATTCTCATCTACCCCACCCTCCACTACCAGAACGGCGGCATCAAGATCTCCGGGAACGGTATGTCTGATGTGGAAAACCTGTTTGTGGCAGGCGAGGCAGTCGGCGGCATCCACGGCGAGAACCGCCTGATGGGCAACTCGCTGCTCGATATCATCGTGTTTGGCCGCAACGCAGGTATAGAGGCGGCGAAGGCCGCCGCCGCGACCACGGTGGGCAAGCTGACCCTTCGTCATGTGAAGGATTTTGCCGACGAGATGAAGGCGGCGGGCATCGTCACCGATGTCAAATCCCCCAAGCTGCTCCCCAACTACGCGAGAGGCGCAAAGCCGATCTGAGGCGCAGATGTGATCAAGGGAAGCCCTTTTGACAAGGGCTTCCCTCACCCCTGCTTTCAAACCATTCACACAAAGGAGGAGGGCACACCCAAGATGCCCGCTTGCCCTTCATCCACCCGCGGGAGGACGCATTTTGTGCAAAAGTGCCGTGACGGTGTAAGTTTTGCACGAAATACGCTCTCCCACACAACCATTTCAGGAGGCTTTATTATGATCGATTACCTTGGTGGTGTGACCTCGTCACTGCTTTCCACCATTTTTATTGCTTTTTTCATTGCCGCGCTCGGCTATCTCGTCGGTGCTATTGAGATCAAGGGCATTTCGCTCGGCACGGCGGGTGTGCTTCTTGTGGCGCTTGGCTTCGGCGTGCTTTGCAACTACGTTCCCGTCTTTGAGATCGGCACAAAGACGATCTCGCTGTTCAATGCGGGCAACTTTAAGCTGATCTCCAGCGTCGGCACATCGCTGTTTGTGACCGCCGTCGGCTTGATCGCGGGCCCCAAGTTCTTCCGCACCTTTAACCGTAAATCTCTTTCCTATATCGTAATGGGCATCGTCGTCATTACCGCGGGTGCTTTGACCGCCGTTTTGATCACGCTGATCGATTCGGGACTGACTCCTGCTATGGCCGTCGGTCTTTTGACGGGTGGCCTGACCTCTACCCCCGGCCTTTCCGCAGGGCAGGACGTGGTTTCGGAAAATGCAGAGGCACTCAGCCAGCTGACCGCGGGCTACGGCATTGCCTATCTGTTCGGTGTGCTTGGTGTGGTTTTGTTCGTGCAGATCATGCCCAAGATCCTCAAGGTCGACATCGACAAGGAGCGCGAATCCTTTGTGGCCGCTGCCGCTGTCGAGGTGAGGAAAAGCGAAAAAGAGTATAAGCAGCTCGATCCCTTCGGCTTTTTCCCCTTTTTTTTGACCATTGCCTTCGGTTGTGTGATCGGTGCTGTTAAGATCCCCGGCATCAACTTCTCACTTGGTACCTCGGGCGGCACGCTGGTGGCGGGCCTGATCCTCGGCCATTTCGGCCACATCGGCCCCATCGACTGTCGCATCAAAAAGGAAACGCTCAATTTCTTCCGCGAGCTTGGTCTTGTTCTGTTTTTGATCGGCGCGGGCGTGCCCGGCGGCGTGAACTTTGTTTCCAACGTGAAGCCCTCCTACTTCCTCTACGGCGCGATCATGACGCTGGTACCGATGATCCTCGGCTTTATTCTGGGCAAGTTCGTCTTCAAGCTTTCGATCTTCAACAACCTCGGCTCGATCACGGGCGGTATGACCTCTACCCCCGCGCTGGGTGCCCTGATCAGCACCGCCAAGACCGACGACGTCTCCTCCGCCTACGCCGCCACCTACCCCATTGCATTGGTGATGGTGGTGTTGGCCGCAAAGATCATTCTTATGGTATTCTGATGCCGTGATAGAAAAAGCACCCCCGCCCTGCGGCTTATGCCGCAGGGCGGGGGTGCTTTTATGTGTTTTATGAAAGCTTGCAGCCCTCGGGCAAGCGGTAGGTGAGCGTGACACCCTGCGGGGCATCTGCCCTCACGGTGATGCGGTCTCCCTCGCGTCGCCACTCCACGGATACGCGGCCCGCGGGAAGGTCGACGTGCGCGCTTGCAAAGTCCACGCTTGCCACGGGGTGAGGGCAGACCTCCACCTCACTTGCGCCAAGGGGCTTGAGACCCGCAAGCGACGTGATAAACCAGCGGCCGATATCGCCCATAAAGTGGTGGTTGCGCGAGCCGAGCCCCACGTCATAGGGACGGAACCACTCCACCAGCGTGGTCTCGCCGTGCTCGACCAGATAGCCGTAGGAGGGGTAATCTTTTTTGGTGATCATACGGTAGGCAAGCTCCTGCTCGCCGAAGTCGCCGAGTACGTGGAAGATGGCGTGCAGACCAAGGAAGCCGCAGTCAAAGCTGTCGCCCTTTTGGTGGATAAACTCCAAAAGGCGCGCCACGGCGGCGGGCTTTTCCTCCTCCTCCAGCATATCATAGTAGATGGCCAGAGCCTGGGAGGATTGGCAGCTGCCTGCCACGGTCATCGTTTCCTTGTCAAGGAGATTTTCGCGCAGGGCCGCTTTCATATCGGCGGCCACCGCCGCGGCAAATTCTGCCTGCCGCTCAAAGCCCGCAAGGGCACCCAGCATTTCGGCGGCCTTTCTTGCCATATCCATCACCATCAGCGAGTCGGTCAGGGCAAGGGGGGCATCAAAGTCGTCTGCCTTTCGCTTTCCCGTGGGCACCCAGTCGCCAAGACCCACGGCCACGGTGCCGTCGGCGCTGCGTCGGGTGAGGATGTAGTCAAGATAGCGGAGCATGGCGTGGGCATTTTCTCTGACGACATCAAGGTCACCTCTGTATTTATAGAGGACGTAAGGGAGATTGAACAGCACGCTGTCCCACGCGGGGCCGTTGCCCCATTCGAAGCCCCAGCCGCCCGTGGGCACAATGCCGGGCAGCGCACCGTCCTCGCGCTGGCTCTTGCGAATGCAGGAAAGCCACTCACGGTAGCTTTTTTGCACGTCATACAAAAGCACCATATGGTCGGCCGACATGGAGGCATCGCCTGTCCAGCCGTTTTTCTCGCGGTGAGGGCAATCGGTGGGGAAGTAGTAGAAGTTCGAAAGATCGGAGCGCTTGACCATGGCAAACAGCGCATTTGCCATGGGGTCGGAGCAGCAAAAATCGCCGATCTCGGCAAGATCCGAGTGCATTTCAAGATAAGTAAGCGCCTCGGGGGTCGCCTGCTTTTCGGTGAGACCCTCCACAAAGGCATAGCGGAAGCCGTGGTAGACAAAACGGGGGGCGTAGCGCTCCTCGGCCTCGCCCTTGGCGAAATACACATCGGTGTAGTTCATTTTATGATATTCCTTCGCGGAGGGGCGCATAAATTTGATGTTATTGCAGTTCAGCCTGCCGTCCACCAGCATCTCGCCGTGGGAGATGGCAATGCGCTGCCCCGCCGCCGCATCCTTCAGGCAAAGGCGGGTGATGCCTGCGGTATTGACACCGAAATCATAGAGATAACCGCCCTCCACGGGGGTGATCTTGACAGGCGCGATCTCGCGCACCACGCGGATCGGCTCTGCCGTGACCTCGCGCAGCTCGCCGCGCGGGGCAGAAACGGGAATGGCAGGGGTCCAACCCTCGGCCGCAAAGCCCGGAGAGGTCCAGTCGCCAAGCTCCCGCCGCGCATCATAGATCTCGTAGAAGCGATACTCATCAAAGAGAATGGGCGAGGGGTGGGTGAGAAATTTTTCGTCTGCCTCAAGGGTAAGGGTGCTCTCGCCGTCGGTGGCGGAAAGCTCCAGCGCCACGCGGGGTGCGCCGAGCCAGGCCGCCTCATGAAAATCCCAGATAAAGCCGCCAAACGGGTTCATAAAGCCGTTCCCGAGCATCACGCCGATCACGTTTTCGCCCTGATGCAGGTAGGGGAGCAGATCGTAGCGGTCGACATAGCAATAGTGGTCGGGATTGCTGATATAGGGCGCGAGAGGGCCCTTGGTGATCTCGCGGCCGTTGACAAACAGGGCATAAAAGCCAAGCCCCGCGATCCTCAGCACTGCCTCGGTGGGGGTAAAATCAAGCGTGAAGGAGCGGCGCAGGCAGGGGGCGGGAATGTGCTTCTCAAAGGAGCAGGCCTCGGCGGTGGCCGCAATAAATTGCTTTTTCATAGAAAGATTCCTTTCTGCTTTGGGGTTGACAATAGGATAGCATACTTCAAAAATAAAAGCAAGATTTTTGGGGCATTTTATTGCTTTTTTCGGTACCGTGTGCTACAATGGTTTTGTTTGATTTTATCTGCTCGGAGGAGATCATGTCGAAAGGGAGCTATTCCAAGGGAGGGCTGGTGGCGCTCTGCTCGCTTGTTTATTTTGCCAGCTATTTTACCAGAAAGGATTTTGCCGCGGTAATGGCGGCCATGCTTGCCGATCACGTGATGGAAAAGAATATGGCGGGCCTTGTGGGCACGGCACTGTTTATCTGCTACGGCGTGGGTCAGCTGATCAGCGGCGTGCTCGGCGACCGTATGAAGCCCCAGCACCTGATGCTTGCGGGCCTTGTTACCAGTGCGGCCTGCAATCTTTTGATGCCGCTGGTGCCGTCGCCCGCGTGGATGATCCCCATCTGGGCGCTCAACGGTCTGGCACAGGCCATGCTCTGGCCGCCCATTGTGCGGATCCTGGCGGACAACCTCTCCCACGAGGATTATGTCAGAGCCAACCTGGTGGTTACCATGGCCGCGCATATCTCTACCATCTTGCTGTATGTGTATGTGCCCCTTTGCCTCAAGGTCTTTTCCTGGCAGACCGTGTTCTACAGCGCGGCAGGGCTTGCGGCCCTGACCTGCCTTGTGCTGGTGGTGGCGATGTGCTGCATTTTGCCCCGCGAGTCGGCGGCTCCCGCTCCCAAAAAGGGCAAAGCGGCAAAGGAGCCCCGTGGCACACCCTACCTTTCCCTGCTTACGGGCGCGGGTGTTCTCTTCCTGATGGGCTGTATCGTGATGATGGGCTTTTTGCGCGACGGTATTGAGTCCTGGCTCCCCACGCTCTACAGCGAGGCCTTCCTTCGTGATGCCTCCGAATCGATCCTCATTTCCGCCGTGCTCCCTGTTTTCTCGATCATCAGCATCACGGTGGCGGCTGCGGCGCACCGCGGCATTTTCAAAAACGAGGCCTTCGGCACGGCGGTGCTGTTCTTCCTTTCGATTGCGGTCTCGGTGCCGCTCTGCCTTTTGATCGGTACCGAGTCGGCAGTGCTGCGCGTGGTCTGCCTTCTGCTTGCCTCGCTGATCTGCGGCTGTATGCACGCCTGCAATTTCCTGCTCATTTCCTGCCTGCCCGGGCGCTTTGCCCGCTTTGGCAGGGCCGCCACCACCAGCGGCTTTTGCAATGCCTGCACCTATGTGGGTGCCGCCGCCTCTATGTACGGCATCGCCCTTGTGGCCGAGCACTGCGGCTGGCGCGTGACGGTGCTCACCTGGATCGGCATTGCCGCCATCGGCGCCCTGCTGGCGCTTGTGGCATTGCGGCGTTACCGACGCTTTATCAAGGAGTCTGAGGCATAAGTAAGCCACAGCAAAAGAAAAACGCCCCGACGGCTGTCGGGGCGGTTTTCTTTTTACTTTTTCTTTTTGCTGAAAATCGAATTGAGCGCCCAGATCGAAAGGATGATCGCGCCCATTACCGCGAAGATACCGAGCATACCCGTGCCCATGTATTTCAGGTTCTCCACAAATGCCATAGCATTAAAATTCACTGTAGTATCCTCCTTATCTGAAGAAGCTGAGGATCAAGCCGCCCGCAACGACCGAGGCGATCTGACCCGACACATTTACACCGATGGACTGCATCAAAAGGAAGTTCTGAGGATCCTCCTCGAGGCCCATTTTATGCACCACACGACCCGACATCGGGAAGGCCGAAATGCCTGCCGCACCGATCATGGGGTTGATCTTTTCCTTGAGGAAGAGATTGAGGAACTTGGCAAACAGCACGCCGCCTGCGGTATCAAAGATGAAGGCGAAGAGGCCGAGGCCGAGGATGAGGAGCGTTTCCCACTTCAAAAACTGCTCTGCCTGCATTTGCAGAGCGATGGTGAGGCCAAGGAAGATGGTGACGAGGTTGGCCAGCACCTTTTGGGCGGTTTCGGAAAGGCTATCCAGCACGCCGCACTCGCGGATCAGGTTGCCGAACATCAAAAAGCCGACCAGGGACACCGCGGAGGGGGCAACCATACCCGTGATCAGGGTGATGACGATGGGGAAGAGGATCTTGGTGGTCTTGCTGACCGAGCCGGGGCGGTAGGGCATACGGATGAGGCGCTCCTTTT
>JAZNFZ010000049.1:0-8348 GCA_045576195.1 Eubacteriales bacterium
AGGAGGCAAAAAAACAAAAGGCCGCCCGCGGACAAGCCCCGCGGGCTTCTTTTTGTAACAGAAAACCACGCGATAGTCGCGTGGTTTGAAAAAGGCTATTGCCGATGAGAGGAAGCAAATAAAGGGAGAGCGTAAGATGTATTATAGGCTCCCTTGTGCAAAGGGAGCCTTTGGCTTCTTTTGTTTACGGCAAAACCGCCCGCGCTCAGAATGACAGACGGATGCTTGGGCGGACATAAAAAGGCTCCCCAAGCGGGGAGCCTTAACAGAGGATGCTGCCCGCTATATGCGGGCGTTTGCTATGTGATGTTAGCCCTGCGTGGGCTCTGCTGCGGGGGCTCTTGCGGCCTTTTCGGCGGCTTCGATCATGGTGTTGATCTCATACTGCACCAGACCCACCACAACGATGGGAATGAAAATGCCGAGGATCAGCCAGAGCAGCTTGTTGTCGGCCTGCGGCATACCGTGCCGCGCCTTGATGGCGTTGAGGTTGTCGTCGGCATCCAGCGCCAGCAGCGCACCCCATACGCTGGAGGAGACCAGCGCCATCAGGGTGGTGAGCACGGTGGGAATGGCGGTTTTGCCGCCCTGCGCCTGCATGGCGCGGGAGGTCACATAGGTCCACCAGATGGCGTAGATGCCAAGGGTGATGATGGAAAGAATGATCACGGATGCAACACCGCGTTTGGTAAGATACATAACGGGAGGTCCTCCTTCAAAAAGCGATAAAACAAATACCGTTGCGGCACCAAGGGGCGTTTCGCCCCCCGCGCCGCAGCGTGTCCTTCGGGAATCAGGCGGCGTGCTTTTTCGCGCGCGCCTTGTCGATCAGGCGGTGTACCAGCTTGACGATCTCCACCAGAGGAATGATCAAGAAGCCGAGGGCCATGGCAATGCCGTACTCCATCAGATCCAAGTGTGCCAGCTCAAAGGCCTTGCACAAAAAGTCGATCTCAACGACGGCGGTGGTGAGAAGCAGCGAGAGGATGCCTGCGCCCCACAGCCACTTGTTCTGCCCCTTGATGGTAAAGATCGAGCCGCGCAGCGAGCGCATATTGAAGGCGTGGAAGATCTCACACATGGAAAGGGTGAGGAAGGCCATAGAGGTGCCCAGCATCTCTGCCGAGTAGGTGCCCTGCGCGATGGCCTCGGCGTGATGCATGGTGGCAAGCACGTTGCGACCGATGAAATAGGAGATCAGGGTAATGGCGGTGACCAGCACGCCCTGGTAGGCCACGGCGGCACCGAGACCGCCCGCGAAGATGCCCTCGCGGCTGTCACGGGGCTTGCGCTTCATCACATCGGCCTCGGGCTTCTCCATGCCAAGCGCCAGCGCGGGGAAGCAGTCGGTGATCAGGTTGATCCAAAGGAGCTGCACGGGCTGGAAGATGGTAAAGCCCAAGAGGGTAGCAAAGAAGATGGCCAGCACCTCGGAGAGGTTGGAGGCCAGCAGGAACTGGATGGCCTTGCGGATGTTATCGTAGATGCGGCGACCCTCGCCCGCGGCGGAAACGATGGTGGCAAAGTTGTCGTCAGCAAGGATCATATCGGCCACGTTTTTCGTCACGTCCGTGCCCGTAATGCCCATACCGATGCCGATGTCGGCATTCTTGATGGAGGGCGCGTCGTTCACGCCGTCGCCCGTCATAGCGGTGACGCGGCTCTTCTTGCGCCAGGCGTTGACGATGCGGGTCTTGTGCTCGGGCTGCACGCGGGCGTAGACCGAGTATTTTTCCACAGCGGTCTCGAACTCCTCGTCGGAGATCTTGTCAAGCTCCGCGCCCGTAATGGCCTCGGCGGCGCTTTCGATGATGCCCAGCTGCATGGCGATGGCCACGGCGGTATCCTTGTGGTCGCCCGTGATCATAATGGCACGGATGCCTGCATTGCGGCATTCGTCAATGGCAGGCTTTACCTCGGGGCGGACGGGGTCGATCATACCCACAAGACCAACGAAGCAAAGATCTTTTTCCACAGCCTCGGCCTCGTAGGCAGCGGGCTCGGCGGAAAGCTCCTTCTTGGCGGCGGCCAGCACGCGCAGGGCCTTGTCGGCCATGGCCTTGTTGGCGGCGAGAGCGTCGGCGCGGATGGCATCGGTCATTTCGACCTCCTTGCCGTCGATCAGCGCCTTGGTGCAGCGCTTCAGGATCTCGTCGGGCGCACCCTTGGTGAACTGCACAAGGGCATCCCCCACTCTGTGCACGGTGGTCATCATCTTACGCATGGAGTCGAAGGGAACCTCGCCCACGCGCAGGTATTCGTTCTTTTGATCGTTCTTGTCAAAGCCCAGCTTTTCGGCATAGTTGACCAGCGCGCACTCGGTGGGCTCGCCCACGGCGGTCCTTGCCTCACGGTCAAACTCGGCATCCGAGCACATGGACATGGCGGTGGCCAGCAGCGCCTCGTCGGTGCCGTAATGCTCGACAACGGTCATTTTGTTCTGGGTCAGGGTGCCCGTCTTATCGGAGCAGATGATCTGGGTGCAGCCCAGCGTTTCCACAGCGGTGAGCTTGCGGATGATGGCGTTGCGCCGCGACATATTGGTCACGCCGATGGAAAGCACGATGGTCACCACCGTGGCAAGACCCTCGGGAATGGCGGCAACCGCCAGGGAAATGGCCAGCATAAAGGAGGAAATGATCGGCTCAAGGGTGAACTCGCCGTGGCGCACGAGCTGCACACCGAAGATCACCACGCAAATGCCGATGACAAGGTAGGTCAGGATCTTGGAAAGGCCCGCCAGCTTGATCTGCAGGGGGGTTTTGCCCTCCTCGGCCTCGGTCAGCGCGTTGGCGATCTTGCCCATCTCGGTATCCATGCCCGTGCCCGTGACCACGGCCTTGCCGCGGCCGTAGACCACCGTAGAGCCCATAAACACCATATTCTTGCGGTCACCGAGGGGTACATCGCCCTCGGCAGCGGCAGAAAGCGCCTCCACCCGCTTGTCAACGGGCACCGACTCGCCCGTGAGGGCCGCCTCCTCGATCTTCATCGAGGCACATTCGATAATGCGCGCGTCGGCGGGGACGGCGTCACCTGCCTCCAGCACGATCACGTCACCGACCACCAGATCCTCACTGTGAATGGTGATCTGCTTGCCGTCGCGGATGACCTTTGAGGTGGCTGCGGCGATCTGCTGCAGCGCCTCGATGGCCTGCTCGGCCTTGCTTTCCTGGAACACGCCGAGCACGGCATTGATCAGCACCACGGCCATAATGATGACCACGTCGGCGGGGAACTCCCAATGGCCCTGGGCCACGCCGTTGTAGATCTCAAGACCTGCGGAGATGGCGGCGGCCACCAAGAGGATAATGGTCATCGGCTCGGCCAGCTGCTTGAAAAAGCGCTTGATGAGCGACTCCTTCTTGCCCTCGGCCAGCTTGTTCTTGCCGTTTTTCGCAAGGCGCTCGGCGGCCTCGGCGGCGCTAAGGCCCGCCTCGCCCGAGCCGACCTCGGCAAGGACCTTGTCTGTTTCTTCCAGATAGTGTTTCATATGCTTCCTTTCTGCCTTTTTCGGCGTGGGGGTAAAAAAAGACCCATGCAAAGGGGTGCTTTGCATGAGTCTTGTCCTTTAAGATAAGCCAGGCAAGGTGCCCGTGATGTTGACTTATCACACTTGCGTGCAGACTACTCCCTCATAGTACAGGATTATCTTACCATAAAATTTTTATACTGTCAATAGAAAAAAGCGATTTTCTAAGGGATTACAGCCCGAGAAGCCTGACGGCGTTGCCGCGCCAGCTCCCCCCAATGGGGGGAGCCTTTTTTACTCCCGCCATCTGTGATCCGTTTTTGGGTCTGTGCATATCGCACACCGTTCCGTGTCATTCTTGAGCGACCCTGACCTGAAGGTCAGAGCGAAGAATCTCGGCACCAAAGCGAGGAGCGCAGGCAAGTATGCCCCTTGCCCCTCGTCGCTCGGCTACTCCGCAGTCTCCCTCCGAGAGGGAGGGGGACCGCGATAGCGGTGGAGGGAGCCTGCGCGACTTTGGACTTGCGCTGATTTTATTGTAACGCGCTCTCCCTCACCCGACTCTGTCGGGAGCTCCCTCCCGGAGGGAGCCTTTTTTACTCCCGCCATCTGTGATCCATTTTTGGGTCTGTGCATATCGCACACCGTTCCGTGTCATTCTTGAGCGACCCTGACCTGAAGGTCAGAGCGAAGAATCTCGGCACCAAAGCGAGGGGCGCAGGCGGTGTTGCCGCCTGTGAGATTCTTCGTCGGGCCTTGCCCTCCTCAGAATGACACTCTTTTTTGTTTGGTATAAATTCTCTTGCTACGCGTTCCCCCGTAGGGGCGACCGTTGGCCGCCCACGAGGGTTGCGAAAAAAACTCATACCGTTGTTGGGCTTTCTTCTTCGTCTTCCTCTTTGCCCTTTGCGCCTTCCTCGCCCTTTTCGCTCATCTCCCGCAGGGCGGCGAGCGCGGCGTCAAGCCCGCCCACCTCGTCAATGAGACCGCATTCCACCGCCTCGCGGCCGTCAAGGATGGTGCCGATGTCGTTTGACATCATATCGGGGCGCATCATCATCTCGGAAAGCACCTCCCGCGACACGCGGGAGTGGAGGCAGATAAAATCCATAATGCGCTGCTGCATGTCGTGAAAATAGCGGTAGGTCTGGGGCGCGCCGATCACCACGCCGCTGATCCTCACGGGATGCACCGTCATGGTGGCGCTGGGCACGATAAAGGAGCGCTTGCCCGCCACCGCCAGCGGTACACCGATCGAGTGCCCGCCCCCCAGCACCAGCGTGACGGTGGGCTTTTTCATGGAGGCGATCAGCTCGGCCAGCGCCAGTCCCGCCTCCACATCTCCCCCCATAGTGTTGAGAATGACCAGCAGCCCCGCGGTCTCCGCGTCCTCCTCGATCTCCACCAAAAGGGGGATCAGGTGCTCATATTTGGTGGCCTTTTGGTTGTCGCCGAGCAAATAATGCCCCTCGATCTGCCCGATGACCGACAGACATCGGATCTCCTGCCCCGCGCGACCCACCCGCACGCTGCCGCTTTTGAAGATCTCCTCCAGCTCCTCGCTCCGCGGCGTTTTTTCTGTTTCCTGCTCCATAACGGCCTCCTTACTGCATTCTTGCTACTATTCTTTCCAAAAATCCCTCGAATATGTTGCATATTTCTTTCTTTTTTGCATTTACATTTTGAAAAAAGTGTGCTATAATGATTGGTGGCGTGAGAATACACGGTAAAAACAAAAATAAATAAAGAGGTAGTGAAAATGGACAAGAAGTTTGTAGTAGAGACCTCTGCCCGCCACATTCATGTGACCGCCGAGACCTTTGCCACCCTGTTTGGCGCAGATGCCACCCTGCACAACAAAAAGGATCTTTCCCAGCCCGGGCAGTTTGCCTGCGAGGAGAAGGTAAAGCTGGTTGGCCCCAAGGGCGAGCTGAGCGTTTCGATCCTTGGCCCCTTCCGTCCTGCCGATCAGGTGGAGCTTTCCTTCACCGATGCCCGCACCCTGGGCCTTAAGGCAGTTCCCGTCCGCGAGAGCGGTGACGTGGCAGGCACCCCCGGCCTTACGCTCGTCGGCCCCTGCGGCGAGGTGGAGATGGCTGAGGGCACCATTGTGGCGAAGCGCCACATTCATATGACCCCCGCCGATGCCGAGGCGCTGGGCGTTTGTGACAAGGAGATCGTCAAGGTCAGACTCGACACCGCCCGCCCCCTTATTTTTGACGACGTGGTGGTGCGCGTATCCCCCAAGTTTGCGCTGGCCATGCACATTGACACCGATGAGTGCAATGCCGCCGCTGCCTTTGGCGAGGTCTTTGGCGAGATCGTAAAGTAAAAATGAAAAAAGTAAAGATTTTGTTTCAGGGCGACAGCATCACCGATGCGGGGCGCGACAAGCGCAACTACCACGATATGGGGCTCGGTTACCCCAAATTCGCCGCAGAGCAGATCCGTGAGGATTTCCCCGATGTGGATTTTGAGTTTTTCAATTTCGGCATCAGCGGCAATCGGACGAGTCAGCTTTTTGACAGGATCTATACAGACGGTATCGCTTTTGAGCCCGACATCATCTCGATCCTCATCGGCATCAACGATGTTTGGCACCGCCACGGTGCAGGGCGCATTGAGACCACCGATCAGCAAGTGGAGACCAACTACCGCGCCATTTTGGAGCGCTTGAAAAAGCAGACGAGCGCCAAGATCGTGATGCTCACCCCCTTCTTGCTTGACGCGGAGGATAAGGAGAGCTGGCGAGGCGAGGTGGAGCGCGTCATTTCGATCGTGCGCCGCCTGGCTAAGGAGTATGCCGACGTGCTGATCCCGCTCGACACCCTGTTTGCCGAGGCGCTCAAATCCCAGCCCGAGCCGAAATTCTATGCGGCCGACGGCGTGCATCCCAACGACAACGGCAGAGCCTTTATCGGCAAGCATTATGCCGAGGCGGTCAGACCCTTGGTCGAAGCCGTGAAGTCAATCGAAATCAAATAACAAAGGAGATAAAACAATGAGCAACGTAAGTGAAATGCCTTACGCACAGAGCCTTGAGGTTCAGCACATGTGCAAGGTAAAGAAGGGCTGCGATCACGGCCCCGCTCCCATTCCCGAGGAGGGCAAATGGGTACAGGCAAAGCAGATCACCGACATTTCCGCATACACCCACGGTGTGGGCTGGTGCGCACCCCAGCAGGGCGCGTGCAAGCTCTCCCTCAACGTGAAGAACGGCATTATTGAGGAAGCACTGGTGGAGACCATCGGCTGCTCGGGTATGACCCACTCTGCCGCTATGGCCGCAGAGATCCTGCCCGGCAAGACCCTCCTTGAGGCGCTGAACACCGACCTTGTGTGTGACGCCATCAACACCGCTATGCGCGAGCTGTTCCTGCAGATCGTCTACGGCCGCAGCCAGTCTGCCTTCTCCGAGGGCGGCCTTGTCATCGGCGCGGGCATGGAGGATCTCGGCAAGGGCGAGCGCTCCATGGTGGGTACGATGTACGGCACCAAGGAAAAGGGCGTGCGCTACCTTGAAATGACCGAGGGCTACTGCACCCGTATGGCACTGGATGAGAACAATGAGGTGATCGGCTATGAGTTCGTGTCTCTCGGCAAGATGACCGATATGATCAAGAAGGGGCTGGAGCCCAACGAAGCTTACGAGAAGGCCAAGGGTACCTACGGCAGATTTGCTGATGCCGTTAAGTACATTGACCCCCGTAAAGACTGATAGGAGGTAGCGAATCATGGCAAAATTTGAAGGTTATGAAAGACGCGAGGCGAAGATCCTCGCCGCGCTGAAGGAATACGGCATCAGCTCCATCGACGAGTGCCGCGAGATCTGCGAGGCCAAGGGCATCGACCCCTACAAGATCGTAGAGGAGACCCAGCCCATCTGCTTTGAGAACGCCAAGTGGGCCTACACCGTAGGCGCCGCCATCGCCATCAAGAAGGGCTGCACCAAGGCCTCTGACGCCGCTGCTGCCATCGGCATCGGCCTGCAGGCATTCTGCATCCCCGGCTCGGTTGCCGAGAACCGCAAGGTGGGTCTTGGCCACGGCAACCTCGGCGCAATGCTCTTGTCTGAGGAGACCGATTGCTTCTGCTTCCTCGCGGGCCACGAGTCCTTTGCGGCTGCTGAGGGTGCCATTAAGATCGCCCTCAATGCCAACAAGGTGCGCAACAAGCCCCTTCGCGTGATCCTGAACGGTCTTGGCAAGGATGCCGCTTACATCATCTCCCGCATCAACGGCTTCACCTATGTGAAGACCCAGTTCGATCCCGCCACCGAAGAGGTGAACGTGATCTCCGAGAAGCCCTTCTCCAACGGTCCCCGCGCGGCTGTCAAGTGCTACGGCTCCGATAGCGTGCCCGAGGGCGTGGCCATCATGAGACTTGAGAACGTGGGCGTTTCCATTACGGGTAACTCCACCAACCCCACGCGCTTCCAGCACCCCGTGGCAGGCACCTACAAGAAGTGGTGCCAGGAGAACGGCAAAAAGTACTTCTCCGTGGCTTCGGGCGGCGGCACGGGCCGTACCCTTCACCCCGATAACATGGCTGCAGGCCCCGCTTCCTACGGCATGACCGATACCCTCGGCCGTATGCACGGCGACGCGCAGTTCGCAGGCTCCTCCTCCGTGCCCGCGCACGTAGAGATGATGGGCCTCATCGGCGCAGGTAACAACCCCATGGTAGGCATGACGGTTGCTGTAGCAGTGGCTATTGAGGAAGCTTCTAAGTAAGCAACTTGCCGCTTTCTATCGTGAGCACCGCAGCTGCCGTCATGCCAGATGACAGGTTGCTGTTGCAGTTGCGATCGAAGAGGTTTGCAAATAATCTGCTTTCAACAACAAAAAGAGGTCGAGAAATCGACCTCTTTTTTTTC
>JAZNFZ010000050.1:0-12331 GCA_045576195.1 Eubacteriales bacterium
CGGACATTTTTGCGAGGCCGTCAATACCGCAGCCGCACGGAGTGCGGGGCGCGACAGCGCAAAGACTTGCGAGGGCAAGGCTTTCTGCGGTTATTATACCATAAAACTCAGCCTCAGCGCCACATATCACAAAAAAATCCGCAAATTTTCGCATATTTTTATCTTGTATGCTTTTCTTTACATACTCTCCTTTTTTAACTTGCAGTCTTTTCTTTTTTTCGGTATAAATCCCTCCCATTTGCAGATACTAACAGTACAAATCTGTAAATGCAAGGAGATTTTTATATAAATGAAAGCCACAGGAATTGTGAGAAGAATTGACGACCTCGGACGTGTCGTCATTCCCAAAGAGATCAGAAGAACCATGCGCATCCGCGAGGGCGACCCGCTTGAAATCTACACCGACCGCGAGGGCGAGGTGATCTTCAAAAAATACTCCCCCATCGGCGAGCTGGCCGCCTTTGCCGCAGAATATGCCGAAACGCTATACAAAACCTGCGCGCTCTCGGTGGTGATCTGCGACCGCGACGCGGTCATTGCCTGCGCGGGCGTATCGCGCAAGGAATATATGGACAAGACCCTCTCCGAGGGAATGGAGCGGATCATTGAAGGGCGCTCGCTTTATATCTGCCGTGAGGGCGAGGAGCGCATTGCCATCACCGCAGACGGGGGCAATCACACCGTCAGCTGCGCTATGCCCATTCTCGCCGAGGGCGATATTGTGGGCTGCGTGGTCTCCCTCGTGGGTGAGGAAAAGGATCACCGCTCAAGACCCTCCTCCGACGTGGAAAGCAAGCTGATCCAAACGGCTGCGAGCTTTCTCGGCAGGCAGCTGGAGGGATAAGAAAAGCACCACCGTTTGGCCACATCTGCGGCCAAACGGTGGTGCTTTTTGTCAACGAGGTGGCTTGGCAAGGCAGTCGGCAAAGCCCTTGACCGCAAGGCGCGATCGCTATTCCACCGTCACCGATTTTGCCAGATTTCGCGGCTTATCCACATCCAAGCCCTTTTCGGCCGCCACGTGATAGGCAAACAGCTGCAGCGCCGTGATCGCCGCAAAGGGCATCAGCTCCTCCCCCAGCGGCGGCAGCACCAGCACATTGTCACGGGGCATGGCAGAAAGTGCCGCAACGGTAGGAGAAACGATCAAAAACACCTGCGCCCCGCGCGCCGTCACCTCCCGCACCCCCGACAGCGTTTTTTCGGCAAGCGCCGCATCCGTCATCACCGCCACCACGGGCGTTCCCTGCACGATCAGCGAGATGGTTCCGTGCTTCAGCTCGCCCGCAGGATAGGCCTCACTGTGGATATAGGAGATCTCCTTCAGCTTCAGCGAGCCCTCCCGACAAAGGGCGCTATCCACCCCGCGCCCGATATAAAACAGGTGGTCCGTTTGGGCAACCTTTTTGGAAAAAGCCCGCACATGTTCCTCGTTTTGCAGCATTTCCGCGATAGCGCGAGGCACCTCTCGGAGCAACGCCCCACATAGCTCCCGCACCCGCGGCTCGGCCATTCTTCCGCGCAGCAGCGCAAGGTGAAGTGCCAACAGATACAGCAGGCCGCATTGCACGCTATATGCCTTGGTGCTTGCCACGGCGATCTCGGGGCCTGCCATGGTGTAAAGCACCGCATCCGCCTCCTCGGCAATGCTCGATCCCATCACATTGACCACAGCCAGCGTACTGACGCCCGCGGCCCGCGCGTGGCGCAGCGCCGCCAGCGTGTCGGCGGTCTCGCCCGACTGCGACAGGAGGATCACCAGCTCATCGCGGGCAAGGATCGGATCGCGGTAGCGAAACTCGCTGGCGACCTCTACCGTCACGGGGATCCGCGCATATTTTTCCATCGCGTACTGCCCAAGCAGCCCCGCGTGCATAGCAGTGCCACACCCCACGATCCGTATGGCAGAGCAGCGGGAAAGCCGTCCATCCTTTGCCATCGGTATGTCAAAATACGGTAGTCCATCCTTGATGCGAGGGGATAAGGTGCGCTGCAGCGCCTCTCCCGCCTCAAAGATCTCCTTCTTCATAAAATGGGGAAAGCCCCCCTTCTCGGCCTCCTCGCTGTCAAACTCCGCCAAGCGGGGAGAGGGGGTCTGCTCCTCTCCCTCGGAATTCTCAAAACGGATACCGTCAGGCCCTATTTTAGCTAAAATGCCCTCCTCAAGCCGCCAATATTCCTTGCTGTGAGGCAAAATGGCAGGCAGATCGGAGGCGATGACACACCCCGCAGCGCTCCTTGCCGCCAGCAGCGGGCTTCCCCGCCGCACCGCATAGATCCGATGGGGATGATCCCGCAGCAGGATCGCAAACGCGAAGGAGCCGCGCATCATTGCCACCGCCCTGAAGATCGCCCCCTCGGGCGTGCTCTCCTCGCCCAAAAGACTGTCGATCAGGCAAGCTGCCACCTCGGTATCGGTCTCGGAGGAAAAGGTATACCCTCGCGCCGTAAGGAGGCTCGCCAGCTCTGCATAATTCTCAATAATGCCGTTGTGCACCAGGGAAAGGCGCGGCGTGGTATGCGGATGCGCGTTTTGATCCGTGGGAGCGCCGTGTGTGGCCCATCTGGTGTGCCCAATGCCGCAGGTTGCGGCTTTTAGACCCTTTACGGTATCCGTTTTCTCAAAAAGTGCCCCAAGCCTCCCGCGGCTTTTGACCGTATGTATTCCATCCCCATCCTGCACCGAGATCCCCGACGAATCATAGCCGCGATACTCAAGGCTTGAAAGTCCCCTTTTCAAAATAGGCAGCGCACACTGGCTGCCGCAATAGCCGATAATTCCGCACATACTCCTCCCATACGCGCTTGTTTTGCACCCTGCAACGGGGTGCGGCGCATATGCTCCTTTGTAGCAGGATATGCGGCGAAAGCCCTGCGGGGCAAAAAAAACGGTGCCAAGGCTTGGCACCGTTTTTTTGTTAATTCCAGTAATCGGTCTCCCGGGGCAGGCCGATGTCGCGACTGCGGAAGGTAGGGTCCTTTCCTTCCCTTCGCTGCCTCCTGTAATCCGCCAGGGCACGGAAGGCATATTTGCCGAGGATGAGGATCACGGGGATGTTCAGGATCGTCATCAGCCCCATGGCAAGATCGGCCAGGTTCCAGAGCAGATCTGCGCTCATTCCCGCCCCAAGCAGGATCACCAGCGAGGCCACCACATAGTACACCGCCAAAAAGCGCTTGCCGGGTACCCGCCGCAGAATATGGCTGAAGGCCTGGTTGACATAATAGAGGTTACCCAGCAGCGTGGTGAAGGCAAACAGCACCATCGCCACCGTAATAAAGATCGGGCCGAAGCCACCAAGCGTTTTCTGCAGCGCCTGCTGCACAAAGGGCGCACCCGACAGCTCTGCCGAGGGCTCCACCCCCGAGCACATACACATAAAGGCGGTAGCAGAACAGACCAGAACGGTATCAATAAACACCGAAAGCACCTGCACCAACCCCTGCTTGGCGGGGTGGCTGACCTCGGCAGAAGCAGAGGCATTGGGGGCGGAGCCAACGCCCGCCTCGTTGGAAAACAGACCCCGCTTGATGCCGTACATCACACAAGAGCCGCCAAAGCCGCCGAAAATGGCGTGAAGATCAAAGGCCTCACGGAAAATTGTGGCCAGCACCGAGGGGAGCGCGGTGATATTGAGCAAAACAATGAAAACCGACACCAGTATATAGGCAATTCCCATCACGGGCACCAAAACGCCCGTCGCCTTCAGCAGTCGCTTGCCGCCGCCGAAGAGACAATAGCAAACCAGCACAGCAAGCACCAGGCCAATGATCCACGGGGTGCTGTCCGCACGGTAGAAGCCATAGGAGGAAAAGGTGGACTGCAGATTGTAGGAGGCCAGCATATTAAAGCCCACGCCATAGGTCAGGATCAGCAGCACCGAAAACGCCACCGCCAACGGGCGGCACCGCAGCCCCGCCTCAATGTAATAGGCAGGCCCACCGTAGCAGCCCTCCGCCCCACGCTTTTTATAGATCTGCGCCAGCGTGCTCTCCACAAAGGCCGAGGCACCGCCGATGATGGCGATGATCCACATCCAGAACACCGAGCCAAAGCCGCCGAGGCAAAGAGCGGTAGAAACACCGATGATATTGCCCGTTCCCACGCGGGAGGCGGTAGAAACCATCAGCGCGTGAAAGGAGGAGACCCCCTTTTTGTCCGCAGGCTTCTCTCCCACCAGGCGGATCTGCTCACCGATCCCGCCCAGCTGCACAAATTTGGTGCGGATCGTAAAATAAAGACCGCCCGCCACCAAAAGAATGATCAGAACATAGCTGTAAAACACCTCGTTGACAGCCGAAACTATTTTTTCAAAAATCATAAGCTCCCCCACTCTGTTCCTTCAATATATTTATTATACGCCACGCCACGACGCTTGTCAAGCCTGCCGTTTCATCCGCAGCGGCGTTTTTTATTTGGGCACCTGACGGTGTTATTTTGCTGCTTCCTCCGGCTTGCACTTCGGACCTCCCCTTCCAAAATCACATCATCTCCCGCGCCGCCTTTGGCGTTTGAGCGCTGCAAAAAAGCGGAGATCCTGCCCCTTGCAGGATCTCCGCTTTTTCATGCCTCCACCGCATCCCTTTGCTCCTTTTCTCTGCGGCGCTCCTCCTTTTCACGACGCCGTTCCTCTTTTTCGCGGCGCTTGTCCCCCTTATCCTTTTGCTTTTGACTTTGCTCCTTTTCGGCCTTTTCCAACTTCTCGGCCTTCTCCTTTTCGGCCTTTTCCAGCTTCTCGGCCTTCTCCTTTTCCGCTCTTTCCTGCTTTTCCGCCTTTTCCTGCTCGCGGCGCTCCCGCTCCGCCTCATCAGGGTCGGTATAGCGTGCCTCCAGCATTTCCTGGGCAACGGTTTTCAGGTAAGCGGAAAGGGACAGAAGATCCAGCAACGCCACAAAGAAATCGCGGTCGTTTTCCACCGAAAGCGCATCCTCCCGCAAGAGTCCCTTCACCATCTCGCCCGTGCGGTGGCGGTTGGTCTCCTTCAGCTTAAGAAAGCGGCAATAGCAGTCGGTCAGCTCCTTGCCCGTAAAGCCGCAATCCTCCCGTGCGCCGTAAAGCACACGCTTGATCTCGCCGATGGAAAGGGTGTTTTTGAGCGCATAGACCAGCAGCATCTCAATAATGTGGTCGCGGGAATACTTTTTGCCCGAGATCGGGCTGATCAGCCCATCCTTCGAGTAGTTGTTGATCATGGTCTTGGTCAGCTCGCGCTCACGGTAGCGAGGCGCGGCCTCCTTGTTTTTATCCGCCACAAGGCTCAGGATCTGGTCAAGATAAAGATCGATGGCGGGAATATCGGCAAGCGCAAGATCGCAATCCCGCACTGCCTCCTCAAGATGCATTTGCAGCTCCTGCTCGGTCATAGCATCATCCTCCTTGCAAAACAAAGCTTCTGCATTTTCTCTATTGCCATTATACAGGGCTTTTTTCAAAATGTCAAGTCGTTTGCCATATTTTGCAGTTTTCAAAACCGTGTTTCACGCCAAAGAAAAACGCGGGGCCTCGCCCGACCTCTCAAAGGAGGTGGGGTAAAGTCCCGCGCTTATTTATAAATTTTAAATGCCGAGGAATGCGGCACCCATAATGCCCGCATCATTGCCAAGCTCGGCCACCACGATCCTCGTGAGCGGAATAAAGTCGCCCTTGCCGCCGTATTGCTCGGTGCGCACCAGAGGGATCAGGGGATCCAGCAGATTATGCCTCTCGTTGGAAACACCGCCGCCGATGATCAGCACCTCGGGCTGGAAGATGTTGATGATGTTGCCCACGCCAACGGCCAGATAGCCGATGTAGGTGTCCACCACCTCTTTGCCCGCGGCATCGCCCGCGCGCATGGCGTCAAATGCGGTCTTGCCCGAGATCTTGCCTTTGGCGGCAACCAGCTCCTCCATATAGGTAGGACGCCCCTCCCTGCGGCAGGCCTCCAACTTTTCGGTGGTCATACGGATCAGCGCCGTGGCGGAGCTGTACGCCTCCCAGCAGCCCCGACGGCCGCAGGAGCAGGGTACGCCATCCTTTTCGATAACGATATGGCCAAGCTCGCCGCCCGCGAAGTTAAAGCCCGAAATGATCTTGCCGTCGCTGATCACACCGCCGCCGACACCCGTGCCAAGGGTGATCATCACCGCGTGGCGTGCGCCCTTGGCGGCTCCCGCAATGGCCTCGCCCCAGGCGGCGGCGTTGGCATCGTTTTCCACGTGAACGCTCTGCACGCCCGTTCTCGCCGAAAGCTCGGCGCAGATCGGGAAATGCGAAAAGGGCAGGTTGTTGGCATACTCCACATACCCCGTCTCGGAATTCGCCACGCCGGGGCTTGCAATGCCAATGGCATCAAGCTCGGAAAGAGCGATACCCTCTGCCTCGCAAATGCGGCGGCAGAGCATAGCAATATCGTCTGTAATGGCGTAGGCATCACGCTCCCGCGCCAGGGTGGGAGTGCTGTCCTTACGCACGATCTCACGGTTTTCATTTACAAGACCCGCGGCAATATTGGTGCCACCAAGGTCAATTCCAATGCGATACATCTACGGTTCCTCTCTTTTCCTCGGCTCTTTGCCGATTTGTTCCTTCTCTATCATATCCAAAAAAGGCCCCCGTGTCAAGGGCTTTGCGCCAAAAAGTACCGACTTTGCTCAACCGAACACCTCGGCCATTGCCACCAGATCAAGCAGATCGGCATCGATCCGATCACGGCCGTAAGCATCAAAGAACAGTGAGCGATAGGCATCGGTGCCAAGATTGAAGGCCAGTGTCCACGCCCCCCAGAAAAGATCGATATGGCGGTCTCCCACACCGCCGCCGCCAAGGTCAATAAAGCCACTGAAGCTCCAGTCTTCCAGCATAATATTGGGCAGGCAATAGTCACCGTGCAAAAGAGTGTCGCTCCGAAAGAACTGCCTCCCCTTTTCCAGTTGCCGCCACGCCTCGTCCGCCGAAAGGTGGGAGAGGTGAGGCGGAAGATAGGATAAGTCATACCGTCCTGCGGCATAATTCTCCTTTGCTGTGGCAAAATAGGTGCTCATTCGGTCTTTCACGGGGCAATCTGCCGCCGCAAGCTCGTGCAGCTCTCGCAAAAGCGTGGCAAGAGTAACGGCAAGCCGCCGTGGGTCGGCAAGATAGCGGGGAGCGGTGGCATCCTCGCCCCGCACCGCACTTGTCAGCAGCCAATCGCGGTCATCGGACAGATAGGCCAGCACCTCGGCTCCCAATCCCTTTTTGTGAAAATAGCGGGTCATCTCCGCTTCCCTTTGCAGCTCACCGAGTGGCGCGGATTTGAGGTAATACCCCGCCTCTCTATCGATAAAGATCACCCGCGCCTCGGGCGAGCAGCTGCTGTCATACACAGGGGCATTTTGCAATAAGCCTCTGAACGGTATTGGATACTCCTCTATATTGCAGGAAATCAAGGAACGCTTCATACCGCACCTCCCCCTTTGTTAAACCAGAACGCTCTCCAGCGCGGCGCGCAGGCGATTGTATTTGATCTCGCGCCAATCGGTGACCCTTTTTGCCTCGGCATAGTTTTTTTGCAGGTCGGCAAAGAGCGCATTTCTGAAATCGCAGTCGGTATTCCGCAGGAAAAGATTGAGCTCCGAGAGCTGCCGAAAGGCTTTTTTGGTGATGTTGGTGGAGCCGAAGGACACCGTGTCCTCGTTTGCCACCAGCTTGGTGTGCAGCATTTTAGGCGAAAGATACACCGTAATGCCGTTATTTGTGGCCTTCAGGATCTTTTTCACGGTCCTGAGGTCGGTATCGGCCTGGTAATTGGCCCGCGCGGGCACCATCACAGTCACCCGCACGCCTCTTTGCTGTGCCGCCACAATGGCATCCACAAAGGGCTTTATGGCCGAAAAATAGGCCATGGTGATGTGCAGCTCCGAGCGGGCGCTGCGAATCAGGTCAAGATAAAGCCCCTCCATCTCAAACCGATGGGGCAGCGGCGCCTTGGTGTTAACGCCGAAGCGATAATCGGCGGAAAGATCCTCGCCGCGCCAAAGCTTTGCAAGGAAGGCCTCCACATACTGCTTTCCCGTCAGCCTCGCCATATAGTCGCCATACTCTCTGCCCTGCAGATCGCGGCCGTTTTCCTTATCCTCAATATTGATGCCGCCGAGAAACAGCACCTCGTCGTCGATCACATAAAATTTCGAGTGATCGGCCTTAAACACATCAGCGCTGACCGTGATATTGGGGTGGTGCATGATCCTTTCATACAGCGGAGTGCGCACATCACGGGCCCGCCGCGGCGCACCCGGCATGGGATACATCACCTCAAGGACGCGGGTCTTGAGCTTCTCGGTGAGTGACTGCTTTTTGTGAAAAAAGGATTTTTTACACTCCTCGGATTTTTCCAACACCACGCCATAGCGATCGATTGAAATCGATACCGTCACGCCCCGTTCTGCCGCTCTCAGCACGGCCTTTGCCATACGGTTGCCGATCTTATCGTCGCGCCAGATAAACATATTGATCCGGATCGAGCGCCGCGCGCTCTCCATAGCCGCGATAATGGCGGGAAAGGCATTCTCGCCGTTCACAAGCAGAGTGAAATCGGCATAAAGGTCGGTAAGCTCAGGCATAATCTCCCCCTTTTTTCTTTTTGGCTCAAATCGTTTCCTCAAAGGCAAGCTTGATGCCTATCTCGGAAAGCCTCCCACAGTAGTCTGCCACACGTTGGGGCAAATAATCCTCCACGCGGTGGCCGTCAAAGCCCACGCTCAGGCGCACGCCCGATTCGCGCACCACGGCCTGCTCCTCCTCGCTTTCAAAAAAGCGAAGCATATAGGGATGCTCGCGGTAGCCGTGAATGCTGTCATAGCTGACGTTCATCTCCCAAAAGATGCCCTCATCCGCCATACGCTTGAAATAGCGGTAAGGATCCTCGCCCCTTTGCTTGATAAAGCCGAACAGATCGGTATGCGCCACGCCCACCGCGGGGCAGCCGCAACGCGCGGCAAAGGCAAAAAGATCGCCCTCCGTGATGCTGCCCGGCATATCAAGATGCTCGATCAGGCAATAGTCAAAAAACGAAATATCTGCCGAAACGGGTAGAGAAACCTTGCATCTGTCCGTCTCTGTCGCCACCTCGATGCCGCGGAGGATACGAATGCGGTCGGCATATTTTTCCTTGATGAGGTCAATGTGGTCAAAATAGCGACAAAGTGCCCGCGGCTCATACTCGTTGGGGATCCGCGATTCGGGAGCATTGCACGCATCTCTGCGGCCAAATCCAATGCCGTAATTGTGGTCGCAGATACCAAACAGCTCAATGCCGCCCGCAATGGCGGCCTCTACGATCTCCTCGGGGCGATCCTTGCCGCAAAAGGAGTAGTAGGTGTGCGAATGAAGATCCTGTATCATCGTGCTTCCCTCTTTTGTTGACGCTCGAACAGAAGATCATAGCTTTGCCTGCTGTCAACCTCCTGCACGCAGAGCTTGACAAGGGAGGCGGTCTTAAGGTATGCCCCCAGCTCCTCTCCCCTGATGTCATCGGGCAGATACATACCGCACCCGGGGCGGTGTGTATCGCCGTGATAGTCGCCGCCGCAGGTCAAAATCAATCCCGTTCTGTGGGCAATCTCCTGCATCTCTGCCGCGTGTGTGCCCTCATAGAGGGGGTGGCAGTTGATCTCTACGCCATCAAGCAGTGCGGTGTCGCACAAGCGATTTTGGTTTTTGCGATAGGGGTGCGCCTGCACCAGCGCGCCGCCCTCCGCGCGCACCAGCTCATAGAGCCTTTCCTGAGTATAGTCGGTCATTTGCGGGTGCGCCATAAGAAAATCACGCCCCACGCCATAGATCAGAAAATGACTGCGGTCATAAAGCTCCATCGACAGCTCAATGCCGAAAAAGACCTTGCAGCCAATGTCCTCGCCGCACTGCCTGGTGTACTCATATTCGGCATAGTAGCGCTCGGCAAAGCCCTTAAAATCTCCATCCTTGATGTAGGGCTTGTGGTAGTGGTTGGTAAGCACGATGCCATCCATCCCCGCCTCGCGGGCGATCTTTACCACCTCAGGAGCGCTTTTTCGGCAGCAGGTGCTGATGCCCGATGTGTGGGCGTGCATATCGATCAACATAGCAAAATTCCTTCTCTTTTTCTAACGTTTTTTATACCGTTATAGCACTTATGCGCCGTATGCACGCATCGCGCAGGCATCAATATAGGCAGCCACACGGGCCTTGCAATCGGCTTCGGTTTCGTTTTCCTTTATATTGAGCGTCACCACGCTGTGCATCCCATCGGCGTGCTCCCGCAGCAGCGTTCTTCCCTCATCGTCCACGGTCACCGTGCCGCGCAGCTCCTCGCAGAAGAAGTCCTTCAGCCCCTCAACGGTATAGACCGCAGTGGCAGGGTCCCAGGAATGTCGGCCTCCCATCTGTTGCGTTTTGCCGTATCGGATAAAGGAGAGCGAAAGGGGCGTATCCTCACCGAATTTGTCCATCGCGGGCTTGCCTGTGATCATACCAAGCCCCAGCTCAAAGGGCACAAACACGATGGGCACAGGGCAAAGTGTAACCATCTTTTGCGAGGCATCAATGTGCACCTTCACGTTCCACTCAGGCACGGGGCGGCCGTCCTCGCCGTTCACAAAGCCACCTGCCATCACCACCAGCTTTTCGCACTTTTCCTTCATCAAACTCACACCGTCAATGGGGCTAATGTCGTCGCCCTTGCTTTCAAGCAGCGCCGCGATGTTGGCAAACGGCCCCACCGCGCAGATCACGGCGCGCTCGGCTTCCGCCAGCGCACGGCGCAGCACCGAAACGGCATCGGGCTCGGCGGCAAATTCCCGCCCCACGCCGAAGCGCTCCACGATCGCCTGACCGTAGTTATCATAACCCTTCGTACCCTCCACGGCTCTTCCGATGGGAGGCACGGGCTCCCCGAGATGCTCAAAAAACAGGCGGATGGCGGCTGTGCAGGCAGGCTTTGCGTTACTGTGGGTGACGGCCTTTATGTTGAGGCCGAGATTTCGCTTGGCATAGACAAGATAGGCAAGCGCCATCATATCGTCGCAATCCGCTCCCACATCGGTGTCAAAAATCAGATCCATCTTTTTCATCGTCCTTCTCCTTCTTGTGCTTTTAGGCTTTCTACATCCTCTTCGGTTTGGCGCGGTAGCTCTCACGGTCATGTTGTACTGCTTTTTTGCAGATAAGCCGCCACCTGCTCTGAAATTTGCCTCATCCCAAGCTCGGTGGGATGGCCGTTTTCCTTGTCGATCCCCGCAAGGCGCAAGCAGTGGACTCCAAGGTGCTCGCAGGCCTCGGTCACGCCGTTGGTGATCTCCTCCTTCAGGTCGGTGTTGAGGATCACCAAAAGCTCCGCCACGGCCGCCCTTGCCTTGTCGATCAGATAGCAAAACGCGGGCAGCACATATTTCAGATCCTCCGCCGCAAAATCCGCATATTGCAGCGCGCCGATGGGAGAATCGATCCAGGAATCGTTTGTTCCCCCAAGGATCAGCATGGTATCGATCCCGTTCTCAGCAAAAAAGCCTTCCGCGAGATACCGATCCATTCTACTCACAAAGGAGGACTCCACCCCAAGCGTGGGTCTTACCGTATTGCATACCGTTGAGCCGGAAAAGCTGTCGTTTTTCACGATGGTAAGGTCGTTTTCCGCAGCCAGCCGATGCCACCAGGTCTTTTCCACACCCCGCACAACAGGGGCATCCTTTCTCTCGTCACTGTAATAAAAAAGGTACCCCTCCGGGATATATCCCTTGTAGGTGGAATAGCTGTCGCCCATAATAAATACGCGTTTTTTCATTTTTACAGTCCTTTCTGCTTGGGGCACAATATGAAATAAAATGTTAGGCAAAGCCCCGCGGGGCTCAGCCTTTCTTCGTCAGACAAACTCAACGTTCAACGTGGGTCAAGACTCCAAAAGGTCTCAAAATAGTCGAAAAATAGGGGTGGTGAAAGCAAAAAGTCCTCAAACCATAGGTCGAAAGTAACATTTGTCCCTGAGTTTTTAGCAGTTTTCGGAAATATATCATTCAAACATAAATGATAATTTTATTTGATTTTTTCTTGCGCAAATATAGCTTTAACGGCATGCCCAACTTGATCTTCAAGGCTTGACGTGGACAGGATTCAACACACTTCAGGCATCTAATGCACTTGCGGTTTGTTGTGCCCGATTTTATCGCTCCAAAGGAGCAACGCTCGGCGCAAAGATTACAGCCATTGCAATTTTCACTTTTCTGTATCGCAAGCCCAATCCTGCTTCTTAGTTTGGGGAAAATATCAGCGAAAGGATTTTTATAAAGTCTGGGGAGTTGTATATACGAAGGCTCTTTGACTTTTTCAACGATGGGCTT
>JAZNFZ010000051.1:0-4913 GCA_045576195.1 Eubacteriales bacterium
GGGCCTTTCCGAAATCAAGGTTGAGGCCGGTAATCCCTTCTATCACAGTAACGGAAATTGTCTGATTGAAACCGCAAGCAGCACCCTGATCGCAGGCTGCAAAAAGAGCACCATTCCCGCGGACGGGAGCGTGACCTCCATCGGCTCTTCTGCGTTCTATGGCTGGTCGGGCCTGACCTCTATCGTAATCCCCGTCAGCGTGACTACCATCGGCGAGGGTGCGTTCGATGGCTGCTCGGGCCTGACCTCCGTGACCATCGGCAACGGCGTGACCTCGATCGGCTCTTCTGCGTTCTGGGGCTGCTCTCGTTTGAACAAAGTGATCATCAATGATCTTGCCGCATGGTGCGGAATTTCATTTGGGGATGGCTATGCCAATCCTTTGTTTTATGCCGAGCATTTGTACTTGGGTGAAAATGAGATCACAAATTTGGTGATCCCCGACAGCGTGACCTCCATCGGAGATTATGCGTTCTATGACTGCTCGGGCTTGACCTCTATCACGATCCCCGACAGCGTGACCTCAATCGGCGACAGGGCATTCTATCGCTGCTCGGGCCTGACCTCTGTCGTAATCCCCGACAGGGTGACCTCCATCGGCGATTGGGCGTTCTTCAACTGCTCGGACTTGACCTCCGTGACCATCGGCAACAGCGTGACCTCGATCGGCGATGAGGCGTTCTATTACTGTCGGAGCTTGACGAGCATCAAATATCGCGGGACGGAAGCCGAGTGGCAAGCAATCACCAAGGGCTCCCGGTGGGATGACAGCACCGGCTCGTATACCGTCATCTACAATTACAACGGCGAATAAAGCAAAAACGGGCGAGAACCCTCGCCCAAAGCCCCTTGCATTCCCCATTAACCCCCTCCCCCTGAGCAGCCGCTCAGGGGGAGGGGGTTTTTCATACCGTTTTGGGGTTATTTGATTTTTGCCACGGAAAAGTCGCTGTCGCCGAAGAGGTAAAGGAACTCGCCCTCCACAAAGCCGCGCTTGGCCTCATCGTAGCCGCGCAGCGGCCGCTCGGTGACCGTATAAAGCGACTCGGTCTCCTTATCAAAGCGGAACAGCACATAACGCGAAGCATCGCCCGTCGCATCGGCCTTCACGCCGTAGGTATGCACGCCGATGCCGATATAGCCGTTTTCACGGTCAATGAAATAGGACTTATACACGCCGCTGAATGAGGTATCGGGCAGCACGAGCTTTGCCACGGAGACCACGCGGCCGTCCGCCTCCTCATACACCTCCAGCTTCATCTTATCCCACGCGTCACCGATGCCGATGCCCAGCAGGTAGCCGTCGCCCAGCTGCACCAACGAGGAGGAATACCCCTCAATGGTATCTGTTTCGGTATAGGTGATGTTGGAAAGATCGCTCAGGTCAAAGAAGAACACGGGGTCGGTCAGCACCACGGCGGTGCAGACATAGGCCACATCCCCGTCAAAGCGCACCGACTGCACCGACTCGCCCTCGGGCGCGAAGGCCTCCTTGCTTGCCACCACGGAAAGCGTGGCAAGATCGATGCAGTAAAGGCTGGCGTTGGTGCCGATGCCAAGGGCGGGCTCGGCAAGCTCCGCGTTTTTGTTGCTCTTGCGGGAAAGCGTCTGATTCAGCGTTGTGACCACGCGCAGGATGCCCTCATGCTCATCCATACTGTACTGATCCTTCACGCTGCCCGCCAGCTTGACAGAGCCCATTTGCGAGAGCCCCCCGTCCGTGTAGCTGAGGATATAAAGCTCGGTCACGGTGCGGTTGATCTCATAGCCCCCCGTCTCGGCCTCTGCCGTCTCACTGTAGGTGCGGGGGACCGCAATGTGCGCCTCGGACACATAGACGTGATCCGAGTAGGAAAGCAGGGCGGTCTCTCCCTTGGGAGAAAGGGTGCCGCCGTCAAGAAGCAGCACAACGGTATAATCCTTGCCGGTCAGTGCCTCGGGCGAGACAATGCAATCCGCCTTGATGCTGCGCGGGCCGTTGCCGAGGTCGATTTGGGGCAGGAAGGTCTCCTCCCTTGAAAAATCGGGGCTTCGTGCCACCGAAAAGCGGGTGAGAAGCAGCAGATCTTCCCCCACCAGGCGCGAGGAGAGGTAAGCTCCCGACACCGTAATGCTCTTTGTCACCGCCATGGCGGCAGGGTCGCTCACATCCACCAGCATCACGCAGGTCTGTCGCCCGCCATTTCCCCAAAAAGGAGCCATAACGGTAGCAGTTTTTCCATCCTGCGAGAGGAAGAACTCCCACCTCATACTGTCGCCGCTTCGGTGGTCGAGCTCCAGCTCTCCCACCTTCACGCTCTCGTTGCCCGCCAGCAAGAAGGCCCTTAGCACGTAGCCGTCAAGATAGAAGGCGTGGGTATCGGTGCGCTTGATGCGATCGGCCTCGATCACCCCCGCCACCTGATTGTCGGTGACCTCCTGATAGATGCTGTCGGGGGCGCTGTTAGGGGCGCTGCCCTCGGCATCCATGGTCGCGAAAAAGGGAGCCATGTCGCACAGGCGGTCAAAATTGTTTTTGTATTTGCTCCGCGGGGAGGTATAGTCGTTGATCTTTTTGATCAGTCCGTAATACTCGCTGTCGCGGTATTCGCGGATCTGGCCGTCCGCCCCGCCATAGGGGAGAAACAGCCACAGATTGCCCGCCAAAAGGCAAAGGGCAAGGCAGGCCGCCACAACGGCCAGCACGCGCTTGCGGCGGATGGCATTTCGCCTTGGCAGATAGGTGGGTGAGGCGCGCGCGATCAGCTCCTCGTCAACGAGGTCAAGCGCGCTTGCAAGCTTGTGTTTTTTCACAGAAAGATCCCTTCCTTTTCCAAAAATGCTTTGAATTTGTTTCGTGTTCGCAGCAGCGTCACCTTGACAAAGCTCTCACTCACCGAAAGCCCGTCGGCGATCTCCCCCACGGAAAGGAAGTAGAAGTAACGCCGCAAAAAAATGATCATACTCCTCTCGGGCAGATGCCGCAGGAAGCGATTGATCGCCTGGCGCAGCGCCAGCTCGTTGGCCACGTCCTCGCCCTCCTTTTCGGGCAGGCACTCCGCGAGCTCATCAATGGCCACCACCGTCTCTCCCCCGCCCCGCTTTTCGGCCGTCTGCCGTTCATAGCGGTTGAGGGCAAGGTTGCGCGTGATCTTGCCGAGAAAGGCGGAAAGGCGCTGGGGGCGGTGGGGCGGCATGGCATTCCAGGCGCGCAGCCAGGTGTCGTTGACGCATTCCTCGCTGTCCTCGTGGCTGTATAGAATATGGTAGGCAATTGAGTGGCAGTATCTGCCGTATTTCGCTTCTGTTTCGGCAATCGCCGACTCGTCGCGCAAAAAATAGCGCTCTACGATCTCGCGGTCATCCATCACAGTCACTCCTTTCCTGCGGGTGAAGGCCCTTCACCCCTATACACCGATTTTTTGTGCCCGAGGTTACACATTTTTGAAAAAAAGGAAAAAATCCTCTGCCTCCAGTATAGCAGAAACCGCCAAAAATGTAAATACGGCAGGGCAAGGCGGCCGCCGAAAAAATTTTTTAAAAAATTCGAAAAAGGGGGTTGATTTTTTCTTTTTCTTGTGCTATAATAGCGAGGTAGTCCAAACGGCCCGTTAGTCAAGCGGCTAAGACGTCGCCCTCTCACGGCGAAGGCATGGGTTCGATTCCCGTACGGGTCACCAAAAAGAAAACACCCCCATCTTGGGGGTGTTTTTCTTTTTGACGGCCCATATGGGCCGTAATCGAACCCGGTGCGTGGGCGGTTAGGCGAAGCGGTAAATGGCTATTGCTTTGCCCACGCACATGGGGACGAAACATTGCTCCGCCGCTTCCCCGTGGGAAGCTTTGTAGGGCGGAGCAAATTCCCGTACGGGTCACCACGGCGCGAAGCAAGGCGGCATCGGCAATAGATGTAGCCGACTTGCAAGGGGACAAACACACGCCCCATTACCGCGCCCCTGATTTTATCCTGACTTTGTTCTTCTCATTTAGACGAGCATCTGCCTTGCGCTCATACCTCTTATAGGGGGATTATTTTGAAGAATGATACATATACATCATTTTGTGAATGCCACTTGTCATTTTTGTTGTTTTGCGGTATAATTTTGGTAGAAAGTAGGTGAGTGTTTTGGCTGAAAAGAAGTTTGTAATAGATTACCCAGAGATTATGATGGAGTGGGATTGGGAAAAAAATACTGCTTTATGCTTAAACCCGAACGAAATAAGTGTAGGTTCGCACAAAAAAGCTTTTTGGATTTGTCATAAACATAATTATAAATATGCCCAAGTTGTTCGCGAGAAGGCGCAAAATGGGCGCGTGAAATGCAAATTGTGCTTTGAAGAAAAATGGGCTGAAGCAAGACGTTTTCGATACATCAAAGGAAAAAAAGTTTTAGCTGAGACACATCCACATTTGCTTGATGAGTGGGTGAAATGTGAAGATGACAAAATAACACCATATAATTGTGTCGCTGGCACAAACAAAAAAGTCATCTGGAAATGTAGGATTTGTGGTGGTGAATATGAAACATACATATACAATCGTGCCATAAATGGAACTGGTTGCCGTTATTGTTCTGGGCAAGCCGTATTAAGAGGATTCAACGATTTAGCTACTACTAATCCAGATTTAACAAAAGAATGGAGTGAAAAAAACGAACTATCACCATTTGAGGTCACCCAATTTTCAAAGGAAAAGGTATATTGGAAATGCAACTTAGGTCATAATGATTATTTATCATCTGTTCAAGATAGAAGTTGTGGTCGAGGCTGTCCTGTCTGCGCACAGCAAAGTCAAACATCTTTCCCTGAACAAGCATTGTATTTTTATATCAAGAAACTATACCCAAATGCATTGAACCGATATATTATCGACAGGAAATACGAGTTAGATATTTTCATTCCGGAAAAAAACATCGCAATAGAATATAATGGGT
>JAZNFZ010000052.1:0-6766 GCA_045576195.1 Eubacteriales bacterium
CCCTCCCCCGTGCCCTATGCCGACGTGGTGACCACCACCACCCATAAGACGCTGCGCGGCCCGCGCGGCGGCCTCATTCTCTGCCGCGCGGAGCTTGCCAAGCAGATCGACAAGGCCGTGTTCCCCGGCACCCAGGGCGGCCCTCTTATGCACATCATCGCCGCCAAGGCGGTGGCGCTCGGCGAGGCGCTGACCGATGAGTTCAAGGACTACCAGCGCCACATCAAGGAGAATGCCGCGGCTCTGGCGAAGGGACTTCTTGACCGTGGCTTTCACCTGGTTTCGGGCGGCACCGACAACCATCTGATGCTGCTTGACCTGCGCGGCCTTGAGCTGACGGGCAAGGAGCTGGAGCACCGTCTTGACGAGGTGCACATCACCGCCAACAAGAACGCCGTGCCCAACGACCCCCGCAGCCCCTTCATCACCAGCGGTGTCCGCATCGGCACCCCCGCCGTCACCTCCCGTGGCTTCGGCCTTGCCGAGATGGATCAGATCGCGGGCTTCATCTATGACGTGGTGAACGACTTTGAAGCAAGCAAGGACCGCATCACAAAAGAGGTCATCGCCCTGTGCGAAAAGTTCCCCATTTACCGCGACTGACAAAATAAAAACCCCCCGTTGGCGGAGTCGATCCACCAACGGGGGTTCGTTTTCGGGCATAGCTCTCATTATTACCCGTAGGGGCGAACTGTGTTCGCCCGCCATCCGCGATGCATTCCACGGCTGTGCATACCGCACACCGTTCCGTGTCATTCTGAGCGGCTCCGACCCGACGGTCGGGGAGCGAAGAATCTCGGCACCCAAGGCATAGTGCTTTGCCATAAACGAAAGAAGCCAAAGGCTCCCTTGTGTAAAGGGAGCTGACGCCGAAGGCGGCTGAGGGATTGTTTTTTTCACCTCATCACCCGCTTCGCGGGAGCTTCCCCCCATAGGGGAAGCCTTTTTATCCCCCTCCGCCGCCGTCCGCGGTCAACAACTAAAAGCCGCGCTCGCGGGGATTAAGTCTTGTCGACAAGGGTCAGCGCATCTATGATGGCGGCGGCCCGCTCAGCAAGGGTCGCAAAGCTCTCCGCCGCGCGGTACTGCATCTCCCGCAGGCTCTTGCTTCGGAATTGCTCCTCGATCTCCTCTATGCTATGGAAATCCTGCCTCTTTTTTTCGTCCTTATAAAAAGGGCCCAGAACGGTGTGACATTCCTTGGGATAGAGATACTTCACAAGCTCAAATATCTGGCTTCTGCAATAGGGATTCAGGGTGTTGTTGATCAGTGTTTCCTCAAACTGCGGCGGCACAGGCTCGGTTTTTTCCAAGTGCTTAAGCGTGGCGTAAAGCGAGTAATCCTCGTGAAGGGAAAGCAGGTCGCCGAGAATGTCAAGCAGGGCAAAGAAGCGGTCAAGCAGGTCGTCGCGCGCGGGCGAGGGCTCGTCCTTTTTGAGGATCAGCGCCAGCAGAATGCGGCTCATGGTGCGCCCCACCATGGTCCTGGCAAGATCAAGGCGATCCCGCAGGAAGAAGGGAGAGTCCTGCTCGCCGATCCCCGCGAGCAGGCGCAGGACCTTTGCCGCACGGGGCAGGAGCGGCGCGGCCTCCTTCAGCTTGTAGGCATAGTGGGCGTGCTCGTGGGTGGCGCCCAGCGCCTTGCGAAATTCTCTGTCAACAGAAAACCAAAGATCCTTGTGAACGGCATGACTTTTGATGTATTTTTCGTATTCGGGATCCTCGGGAGTGCGGCGGGTATTGCCGCCCCAGTCGTCCAGCTTGATGAGGGGCAGCGCAGTCTGCCACACCGCGTTCATTTGCTCTGCCAGCGCACCGTAGCGCCTCTCGCAAAAGCGCGCCGCCAGCTCCTCTGCGGTCATGGAAAGGGGCGACCAGGCGTTTTCGGCGAGGTATTCCAGCACCAAGGGATCGCTGTGGGAAAGCTCGGGCCAAAAGACCATTCCGCGGCACATCGGGTCGTCGGCCGCCACGCGCAACCGCGCATCGGTGCGGTCATAGGGGCCGCGAAGCGTGCTTTCGGGCTCCCAGGCGTGAAAGAGGCCAAAGATCCAGGGGAATTTGCCCACAAGCCCCCAGTGCAAAAAGCCCTCGCGCTCATCGTCCATCTCGCCTGCATAGTCAAGTATCACGGTACGTGTGGGGTCTAATTCCGAAAGAAGCTGCCTTACGTCCTCGCCGCGCCAGAGATCAAGAAAATCCCAGCTTGCCAGCATCAGCGTGGAGGAGGGGTAGCGCTCGCGAAGGTTTTGCGCGATCTTATGGATGGCGTAGCACTTGAGCTTGATGTTGTCCTCGTGCTTTTCAAACAGGCAGCGCTCGGCAAGCCCGATGGTGTGAAAAAGCTGCTGCCCAGGGGACCAGGTATTTACCGCGGTCTCGGTCAGCTTCATATAAAGATCCATATTCCGCTGCAGGCGGATGTCCCAGACCAGGGTCTTTTTCAGATTGCGGTCGATGCCAAATTGCTGCAGGAAATCGGGCTTGTGGGCAGCGAGGAAGGAAAGGGGCGCGGGACTGTACCAATGCGAGACCGTGCCGCAGTCCTCGGGGTAAAGAAGGTCAAGCCTGCGCGCCAGGGCAAGCACCCGCCTGCGAAGCTCCCCCCGATACTCCAGCGACCAGAAAAGATTGCGGTCGTTGTAGCCCGTCGACTCAAAGGGCTCGTGATCGGTCCATTTGTCGGGGTAGGGCACGGCATCGGGAAAGGCGTGCTGCCAGAGGTCATCCATGCCGATGCGGAGCATAAAAAAGTTGAGACGGCGCTTGATAAGAAAGTCAAGCTCCCGCTCCCATTCCTCAAGGCTCCAATGCTCGGCCTGGAAGCGGTGAAGCCCCCTGTGCGCGAAATAGCGCAGGCCACGGTATTCAAAACGCGGGCGGCAGACAAGCTCGGTCTCGGCAAGCGGAATGTCGTCGCACTGCGGGATCACGTCACCATCCCAGAAGTAATGGCAGCCCGCAAAGCGCTCAAAAAAGTCATAAATGGCGTAGAGGGTGGAGCGCGCGCGGCCGCCCGCCAGAATAACAAGGTGACGCTCCCCCCGTTTTTCGATGCGGATCAGATAGTCGTCTGTGCCGTAGCGAATGCCAAGGGGCTTTGTTCGGTCCGCAAAGAGCTCGGCGGCAAGATGGTCGTTAACGGTATCGTTTCCGATGAAAAAAAGATCCGAGCTGCCGTCGTCCTCCTCGGCCACCGTCGCCGTTTTTTGTGTGATGCTGCGGTACAGCGCGCAAAAGCGCTCGACCGCAAGCTTGTAGCATTCCTCGCCGTGAATGGGTGTGAGAATCAAGGGCTTCATTGCAGTTCCTCCTTTTGATGGTTGTCGTCCTCTCTCCCTCATCATAAGGGAAAGGGGGAGGCTGTGTCAACCGAAAAAACCGCGCAATAGGTTTAAATTTCCTCACTTGACAAGCGGGGGAAAGTGTGCTATATTTTTGGTGAAGAACAACAAAAAGGGGGCGATTTCAACGGAACGGTTGCTTGATCTCTCGCAGCACATCCGCATCACCGAGGTGCTGGAGCTGGGCGGCGGCAAGGGCGGGCACGCCTTTGTCAATGCCAGACCATTTCATTCACTTTCCTTCCGCAAAAGGGGCTGCGGTGTGATCCGCGAGGGCGGGCGCGAGTTCCCGCTCACGGACGGACTGCTGCTCTATATTCCCGCGGGAACGGCCTATGAGCTTTGCTGTGGTACCGAGTGGCTGTCGGTGGTGCATTTTGAGCTGTCGCGCCCCGTAAAGGTGGGCATTTCCTCGCTCACCGTGTCGGATGCACCGCTCCTTGAGGAGATCCTTTCCTCCATGCACGAGCTGTGGTGCAGCCGCGAGGTGGGCTTTGAGGCGCTGGAGCTTTCGCTTTTCTATCGGCTGCTGGCGCTGATCGAGGCGGCCACCGAGCGCCGCGAGCCGCAGGAGGAGCGGGCGCGGATCCGCGCCGCGCTGGAGCACATCCACCGCCATTTTCGCGATCCGTCTCTTGAGATCGCCACGCTCTGTCGGCTGACGGGGCTTGGAGAGACCCAATTCCGTCGGTATTTTTGCCGTGTGTGCGGCAAAACGCCACTGCGCTATATCAACGAATGCCGCGTGAGCTACGCCGCCTCGCTGCTGGATAGCGGCTTTTCCCCCTTGCGCGAGGTGGCCTTCGTCTGCGGCTTTTCCGACCCCAAATATTTCAGCACAGTCTTCAAAAAGCACAAGGGGCTGTCCCCCTCGGCCTATCGAAGCAGGGTTGCGGAGGAAGGCGGCAATTCGTGCCGTGACGGTGTGAATTTCAGAAACAGTACTTGCCAAGGCGCGCCAACTGTGCTATACTGATAGCAACAAAAAAGCAAGGAGCATCGCTTATGGATATCAACGTAAAAATTCTGCTTTCGCGGGGGATGACCATGCCCGCTTACGCCACGGACGGCTCCGCCGCCATTGATCTGCGCGCCGCCGTAGAGGAAACCGTGATCATCGCGCCCGGTGAGCGCGCGCTGATCCCCACGGGCATCGCCATTTCGCCCGAAACAAAGGACGTGGTGGCGGTTGTGGCCGCCAGATCGGGGCTTGCCATCAAAAAGGGCATCTGCCTTTCCAACGGCATCGGTGTCATCGACTCGGACTATCGCGGCGAGATCTGCGTGGGTCTTTTCAACACCTCGAAGGAGCCCTTTGAGGTGGTGCGGGGCGACCGCATTGCCCAGATGATGTTTATGCCCGTGCATACCGCAACATTTCTTGAGGTCGCCTCGCTGGACGAGACCGCGCGCGGCGCGGGCGGCTTCGGCTCTACGGGGGTCAAGTGATGCAGGTCATTCTGGCATCCCGCTCCCCGCGCAGGCGCGAGATCCTCACCTTTCTCGGCGTGCCCTTTGAGATCGTCAGCGCCGATGCGGACGAAAGCTCGTCGCTGACCGACCCCGTGGCTCTGGTGCGGGAGCTGGCGCTCCGCAAGGGGCGCGCCACCCGCGAGCTGCTGCGGCGCGAGGGCAGATGGAGCGAGGATATGCTGATCATCGCCGCAGACACGGTGGTGGCGGCGGGAGACCGCATCCTCGGCAAGCCGCAGGACGACGCGGATGCCGCCGAGATGCTCCGCCTGCTGTCGGGCAGCGCCCACCGCGTGATCAGCGGCATTGCCCTGCTTTGCGGTGACCGCGAGGCGGTGGACAGCGACGAAACCGCCGTGCATTTCGGCACAATGAGCGAAAAGGACATCAAACGGTATGTAAAAAGCGGTGAGCCGCAGGACAAGGCAGGCGGTTACGCCATCCAGGGGCTTGCCTCGCTTTGGATCAAGGGGCTTGAGGGTGATTACTTCAACGTGGTCGGTCTGCCCGTCTACCGCCTCAATCAGCTGGTGACCTCGTTTGTCGGCAGCTCCCTTGCCGATCTGGCAAACGGATGACAAAAAAACACGGTTATCGCAGCCTGCGAAAGGGCGTTTTTTCACACGGCATATCCCCTTTGGGATATGCCGCGTTTTTTGTGTCCGCAAGCACCGCGGTTGTCGGGAGCATGGATCCGTAGGGGCAACCTTCCCTTCTTTGCGGGATTGACAGCGTGACCATTCTATGCTATAATAAAGACGAGGACCCCGAAGGGCTCCTTGCTTCAAAAGCTGCAACGAAGGCCACCCCACCCACCCCCCGAAAGGAGACAATTTTATGAACAACATTGCAAAAATGAAGGCAGAAAACCAATACCGTTCCGGCAGATATTCCCTTCTCGCCATTATCGTGTTCTCGGTGATCAACCTGTTTTCCATCGTGTTTGGCAATACCTACTTCCTCTTTTCCTCGTACATTACGCAGTTTCTTGCCGGCATTGGATCGGTCCTTTATGCCGAGACCGGCGATATGCTCTTTCCCACCGTTTTCATTCTTCTCGGCATCGCCTCGGTGATCCCCTACCTGCTTTTTTGGATGTTTTCCAAAAAGCACCCCGGCTGCATGATCGCGGCACTGGTGCTCTTTTCCCTTGATTCGGTGCTCTTCCTCCTTGATTTCATCATGCTGCTGACAGTAGGGGAGTACTCCTTTATCTACGATCTGATCATCCGCATTCTGGCGCTTGTCTCGCTCATTATGGCCGTAAAATACGGCATGGAGGCAAAAAGGCTGGAGTCTGCGGCAGAGGCTGCCCCCGCGCCCCTTGCTACCGACGATGCCGCGGCGGAGATTGCCGCCACCACGGTGCGCCGTATCACCGTAAGCAGGAAAAAGTCCTTTGCGGGTATGGCAGCAAAATTTGAATGCCTGCTGGACGGGCAGCCCGTTGCCGTGCTAAAAAACGGCGAGACCGCCGAGCTTACCACCGATGGCAACGCCCACGAGCTGGTGATCAAGGCCTCGGGCACCCTGGTGGTGGGCGGCATCACCGTCCCCGCAGGTGCTGAGAGCAAGACCTATCACGCGGCACTCAAGGCCGGCTTCTTCACCAACTCCATCAGTGTCACCGAGGTTGCCGCAGGCTCCCCTCTGAAGTGACAAAATCAAAATACGCCCCACAACGGGGTGCCAATAAATATCCCCCCGTAAAACGGGGGGTATTTCATTTTCGGGCATAGCCCTAACATTACCGGCAGCGCACAAGTGCGCCTTTTATTGGCCTGCCAGTCATGCATTTGTTACGAAACCCCGCTTGAGCGGGACTAAGTCCCAAGCCTCCCTTGTGTAAAGGGAGGTGGCGTTTTCGCAAGAAAACGTCGGAGGGATTGTAATTTGATTTCCTCTTTTTGCTCTTTTGGCTTTGTTTTCTATGTTCAACAATCCCTCAG
>JAZNFZ010000053.1:0-4560 GCA_045576195.1 Eubacteriales bacterium
ACTGGCTCTTGTGGCGGCTGCCGCATCGGTGGTGGCGGGGGATGTTGTGCTGTTGCTGCTTTCCCACCGCTCGGCAAGGGGGCTCTTTCTCCTGCCCGTGGTGGGATATGGGCTGCTTTGCGCTGCCATCGGCTTTGCCGATGATTTTCTGAAGCTGAAAAAGGGAAAAAATCAGGGGCTCACGGCCTTTCAAAAATTCCTGCTTCAGGTGCTGGCGGCGGCGCTTTTTCTCTATCTTTGCCACGCTTATTTCGGTGTTGGCACCGCCATTCGGCTGCCCTTTTCGGATCGCACTCTTGCGCTTGGTGTCTTTTTTGATCCCTTGGCACTCCTTTTTTTGGTGGGGGTGGATAATGCACTCAACCTGACCGACGGGCTGGATGGCCTGCTATCGGCTACCGTGGCGGTACTGGGCGGCTTTTTCCTCCTGTGGGGCGGTCTTATCGGTGAGGAGGGAGCGGTGCTTTGCGGTGCGCTGCTGCTTGGCCTTGCGCTCAGCTTTTTGCTGTTCAACGCGCATCCCGCGAAGATTTTTATGGGAGATACGGGCTCGCTGTTCCTCGGCGGGCTGGTAGGTGGCGTGGGCATTATGTGCGCGCGCCCCGTCAGTGTGCTGCTTGCGGGCGGGGTGTATCTTCTTGAGGTCGCCTCGGTGGTGCTTCAGGTGGTGTATTTTCGGTGGAGCGACGGCAAGCGCCTCTTTTTGATGGCGCCGCTTCACCATCACCTGGAGAAAGAGGGAATGGCGGAAAATCACATCGTGGCGCTGGCCGTCGCTATAACGGCACTGCTGTCAGCGGTGGCCCTGCTCGGGAGGTAGATATGAGGATCGGATCCATAAAGACCGAGCTTTTGTTTGGCCGAGCTGCCAAAAGGGAGGGGGAGCAGTCCTCGGGCGGCGTGGATACTGTTTTCCTGCTGCTGGTGCTCCTGATGCTTCTGCTCGGCGCTGCCATGTCTTATAGCGCCAGCGCCGTTTACGGCAAGCAGTTTTACGGCGACAGCGGCTACTTTTTCAAGCGCTATCTTCTGTTTGCCGTCCTTTCCGTTTTGCTTACCGCTCCCTTTGTGCTGCTGGCACGGCCACACTTCTGGCGAGCCTTTGCCGTGGGGCTTTATGTCGGCTCACTGTTCCTTTTGTTGCTGGTGCTTCTCGTCGGTACGGTGGGGGGCGGCGCGCGCCGCTGGCTGGTGCTGGGGCCGCTGACCCTACAGCCCTCCGAGATCGCAAAGCTGGGACTTGTTATGATGCTGGCGCTGGTGCTGACAAGGCACGAGGATCAGGTCACAAGCCGAAAGCCGCGCGGCGGCAGCTTTCGCTACGGCGTTTTGCTGCCGGGCGGCCTTATTGGTGCGGTGGGGCTTCTTGTGGCGGCGGAAAAGCACATATCGGGGCTTCTCATTATCGCCATGCTCGGCGTTTGCGTGATGTTTCTCGGCGGTACAAGGCTCCGCTTTCTCGGTATGATGGCGGGCGTGGTGGCGGTGGCAGGCTGCTTGCTTGTTCTCGTCTCCTCCTACGCGCAGGTGCGCGTGGACACCTGGCTACATATCGAGGAGGTAGACCCCCTCGGTTCTGCCTGGCAGACCCTGCAGGGGCTTTATGCCATTGGCTCGGGCGGCCTTTTCGGGCGGGGCTTTGGCAATGGCAGGCAAAAGTACGGCTATGTCTCGCAGCCGCAAAACGATTTTATTTTTACCGTGATCTGCGAGGAGCTGGGCTTTTTCGGCGCGCTTCTCGTGCTGGTGCTGTTTTTGCTTCTGGTGCTGCGCGGCTTTCGCATTGCCGCACACGCGCCCGATCGCTTCTGCTCACTGGTGGTGTACGGCATCTCGCTGAAGCTGGCGCTGCAGGCGGCGCTCAATGTGGCGGTGGTAACGAATTCCATGCCAAACACCGGGGTCTCGCTGCCGTTTTTCAGCTCGGGCGGCACCTTCCTTGCCATGCAAATTTTTGAAATGGGGATCGTACTGTCGGTTTCGCGCTACAGTACGCAAAGACGGATATGAGAGTTATGATCACCTGCGGCGGCACGGGCGGGCACATTACCCCCGCCATTGCCATTGCGGATACCATCAAGCAAAAAAGCCCTGCCGCCCACATTCTTTTTGTGGGAGGTCAGGGTGGAATGGAGGAGCGTCTTGTCACTGCGGCAGGCTACTCCATCCGACTGCTTCGCGTGGTCGGGCTGCCGCGAAGACCGACCCCCTCGGCGCTGCGCGCCGTTTTTTTGACGGCTGCGGCGGTGAGGGCGGCAAGGCACCTGGTTGCCGATTGGATGCCCGATCTTGTCATCGGCACGGGCGGCTATGCCTGCTACCCCACTCTTTTTGCGGCAGCGGCGCGGGGAATTCCCACGGCGGTGCACGAATCCAATGCCGTGCCGGGCCTTGCGGTGAAGCTGCTTGCGGGCAGGGTGGATCGCATCTGGTTAAATTTCCGCGAGGCAGGAGAGCTATTAAAGCAAAAGGATAAGCTTGCCGTGGTGGGAAATCCCTTACCCCGCGGCTGCGCGCAGACGCGGCTGCAGCCGCTGCCCGGGGAAGGGGAGCCTATGCTGCTTTCCTTTGGCGGTAGCCTTGGTGCCGATGCACTCAACTGTGCGGTACTTTCGCTGATGGCAGAGTACCGACACGATCCCCGCATTCATTTTTTACACGCCACGGGACGGCGCTGCTTTGCGGATTTTGAAGCGGCTATGGCCGAGCGCGGGCTTGCGGGTCATCCGCGCATTCGCGCAGTGCCGTATATTGACGATATGCCGCGGCAAATGGCGAGGGCCACGCTGGTGATCGCGCGGGCGGGCGCTATGACCATCAGTGAGCTTGCCGCAATGAGGAAGCCCGCCATTCTCATTCCGTCCCCCAATGTAACGGGGAATCATCAATATAAAAATGCAGCCGCCCTTGCCGCGGCAGGCGCGGCAAGGCTCTTGCGGGAGGAGGAGCTGCAGGCGGGGCTGTCGCCGCTGGTGCGGGAGCTTTTGTCCTCGCAGGAGGCTCGCGCCGCACTCGCTCACGCTATCGGAGGTTTTGCGGTGTCCGACGCAAATGACCGCATTTGGGGTGAGATTTTAAGCCTTACGAGGGGATAGACTGCTTGGCGAGGGGCACTTTCTTCACAAGGAAAGCGCCCTTTGCGGTGAGCCGTAGTGCTTTTATTTGTGACAAAATTGTAAATTTTTTTAAAAAACCGAAGAAAATCCTTCAAATTCCAAAAAATGCCGAATATTTCTGAAAAATATTTCAAAAAACATCTTGCAAAATAACGCATTTTATATTAAAATAGACATTGAACTATACGTTTAAATAATTTCTTCAAAAGATATGAAAAACGGAGGATGTACATAATGACGTTTGAGCGCGAAGATAATTGCGAAAGCGGTGTTGTAATTCGAGTAATCGGTGTCGGCGGTGGCGGCAATAATGCTGTGAACCGTATGATCGCCGCAAACATTCGCGGTGTGGAGTTTGTTTCTGTAAACACTGACCGTCAGGCGCTTCGCAAGTCCGAGGCACCCATTCAGATGGTGATCGGCGAAAAGTTTACCAAGGGCTTTGGCGCGGGCGCAAATCCTGCAGTTGGCGCTAAGGCTGCAGAGGAGTCGATCGACGAGATCAAAAAGATGCTGGTCGGCGCAGATATGGTGTTCGTGACCGCAGGCATGGGAGGCGGCACCGGAACGGGTGCGGCTCCTATTGTGGCGCGTGTTGCACACGAGCTTGAGATCCTCACCATCGGTATTGTTACCAAGCCCTTCGGCTTTGAGGGCAAGCGCCGTATGGAACAGGCAGAGAAGGGCATCAAGGAGCTTCGCCAGTACGTCGACTCCCTTGTGATCATCCCCAATGAAAAGCTCAAGGAGGTTTCCGATACCAAGATCACCCTCGGCAACGCCTTTGAGATCGCCGATGATGTGCTTCGTCGCGGCGTGCAGAGCATTTCCGAGCTGATCAACGTTCCGGGCTTTATCAACCTTGACTTTGCCGATGTCACCTCTGTGATGAAGAATGCCGGCTACGCGCATATGGGCGTGGGCGGTGCAACCGGTGCAGACAAGGCCGTTATGGCAGCTAAGGCCGCCATCTCCAGCCCCCTGCTTGAGACCTCCATTCACGGTGCCCGCGGCATTCTGATCAGCATTACCGCTTCTCACGACGTAGGTCTTGAGGATGTGGATATTGCTTCCTCTATGATCTCCAAGGAGGCTCATCCCGATGCCAACGTCATCTGGGGCCTTGCCTTTGACGATGCTCTTGAGGATGAGATGCGCATCACCATTATTGCTACCGGCTTCGAAAACGAGGAGGCTCCCGCCGTGGAGGCTGTGCCTGTTGTAGACGAGGCTCCCGTGGCGGAGGAAGCTCCCGTGGCAGAGGCTCCCGCTCCCGTAGTCGAGCCCGCTGTGGCTCCCGCCGCGCCCGAGGCTCCCAAGGCCCCCGCTGCCGATGCTTCTCTCTCTGATGACGATTTTGATGTCATTATGGATATCTTCCGCACCAGAGGCAACCGCTAATTAGGTGCGATCAAAAAAGCCGCACACAGCATCACGCTGTGTG
>JAZNFZ010000054.1:0-7755 GCA_045576195.1 Eubacteriales bacterium
ATATGTACAAATATTTATTCTTTGACGATCAGAAGCTATTGCAAAGAGCGGGGCTTGAAAGAGCTTACGGCAAGCCCAAGCTCGAAAAGGACTGCGTTTATTGCGACGGACATACGTCTACCGATTTTCCCACGTCTTACATTTTCAGAACGGAGGACGGAAAATACCGTCTTGTTTATCAGGGGCACGACACAGACGGGAAAATGCACTGCTACATGGCGGTAAGCGACGACGGGCTTCACTTCGAGCCCGTTGATCTTTCAAGCGTACTTCCTCTTGAAAACAGAATTGCCGACAACGAGATAATGCCCGTGGCGGGAGAGATCGGAACTATAATCGAGGATAATATCAACAGTCCCACGGAGCGATATAAAATGCTTCTCACTCAGGGCCCCGACAGAGAGCATCATTTGTGGATAGACGGGCCGCTGCTCACCTCACCCGACCTTTTGCACTGGACGGTGGTGGAGGGTGTGCGCTGGAACGTTGGAAACGAGCCCGTTGTAGGCGCGTTTTACAACAAGACAAAGGCCTGCTTTACGATTTTGCAGCGCCCGTGGTGGGGCGACAGGCGCGTGGGATACGTGGAAACGAAGGACTGGCGTCATTTCACTCCGTTTGAGCTTTGCATGCAGTGCGACTCGCTTGACGAGCCCTTGGCAGAGGTTTACGGAATGCCCGCAATGGAATACGAGGGGCGCTACGTCGGCTTCCCGCTTATATACTCGGATTTCACAACGACGAACAGCGTTAAGTTCAACGACGGCACGATCAAGCCCCAGCTTGCCTACTCCTGGGACGGAAACCACTGGCAGCGCTCGCTCAGAATTCCCTTTATCGACGGAATGACGAAGGAATGCGAGGAGGCGTTTGGCTGGAAGTGCTATCTTGTATGGCTGCTAAGCGCGATGCAACTTGACAGCGGCGACATCCGCTTCTACGCGGCGACGAGCGGCTACGAGCACGGTACCGCTTTCAAAACGATGGGCAGAGGACGCATCGGCGTATGGCAGCTCCCGAGGGACAGATTTATCGGTCTTACAACGAAGTCGGCAAGCGAGCCCGGCGTGCTTGACACTCGAGAGAACATTTGGGACAGCGGCGAGCTTCACGTGAATCTGAGCGCGAAGAAGGCAACTCTTGCAGTATACGAGGTGAGGGACGAGGCGCAGTGGAGCATGCCGTTCCTTATCGACGGCTACTCGCACGAGGACTGTGTTCCCTTCTCGGGCGACAGCACGGATTGGGTTCCAGTTTTCAAAAACGGCAAGAAGCTCGACGAGCTCCGCGGCAAAACGGTAATGCTTGAGATCAAGATCGAGGACGGCACCGTTTACTCGCTCAGCGGCGATTTCACGCCCGTGATGAATACGGAGGGCGTGCGCTACCGTCAGCTCGGCGGCGTAAGACCAAAGAGAGAAACTGTATAAACAGAAAGCGACGAAACCGCAGAGCGACCTGCGGTTTTTCTTTTACGCCGCTTGCTTCCATTGCAAGATCCGCTTTTTTGCGGCTCGCGGCAAAAACCGCACGCCATTCTCTCTGCATTCTTAGCGGAGAATTAGCAGGAGCAAAATGTCGGCAGAGAACTTGTTTTCTCTGCCGATTTGTGATATAATGGAAACGATAAAACTTTGGAGGAGTAAGTATGTCGCTTGATTACAATGAAAAGAATATTACTCTTGCAAAAAATCTTCGTAAAAATGCTACACCGCAGGAGAACCATCTGTGGTACGATTTCCTATCAAAATATGAAATCAGATTTCAAAGACAAAAAGCCATAGACAATTTTATTGCGGATTTTTACTGCCACAAAGCCAAACTGATCATAGAAATTGATGGGTCACAGCATTATACCGAGGAAGGTAGACAAAAGGATGAATTCCGCACGGAAACACTTGAAGGCTATGATTTGAAGGTAATTCGATTTACAAACCTACAGATCAATACAAACTTTCGGGGTGTTTGCGAGTATGTCGATGCCACCGTAAAAGCCTCCCTCCGAGAGGGAGGGGGACCGCGATAGCGGTGGAAGGAGCCTGCGTAACTTTAAGTTCGTGCCAACTTCATTGCAACGCGCTCTCCCTCAGCCGCCTACGGCGCCAGCTCCCGCATCTTGCCGAAGGCAAGTGACGCGCTCGCAAGGCAAGGGCAACTCCCAGGAGGGAGCCTCAAGACGCGTGTAGCCCATTAGGGGTATGGGCTTTGCCCTATGCCTTTGTAATACAAAGACGAAACTGGCGATAAAATGGTTTTATTGTGAAGGAGGTAAGTGTAATGAGTAGAAAAAAACTGGAAGCCTATTTGGGATCGCTGAACGGAAGCTTACTCGATAATTTAACATTGGCTGCTCAAATGATGATGTTTTCATTTGGAAATGTTGTTATTCATTCTCAGTGCTTTACAAGAATTGTGCACAAAAATCAGATTTTGCTGACGACTTTGGATTATCAAAATTGGGATGAGGTGGATGATAAAAATAACGATGAATGGTATAATTTATCTTTGCATAAAAATCTGATCATAAATAACAAGGTAATCAAAACAGAACTTACGAATAGCAACGATTTGTTTATATGGTTGGAAAATGACATACAGGTGCAAATATTTATTTCTAATGGATTTCCCCATTATGTAGAGGATTGTGAACAATGGCGAATTTTTGAAAATGATGGAGAGAATATGCCGCATACGGTAGTATATTCAAATTATATTCAGGAAGAATAAAATAGCACACACCGACAGATTTTTTGGGTCTGTCGGTGTGTGCTATTTGCTTACTGCGGCTCAAATTTACACCATATAGGCCGGCTGATTCGTGATTTCTCTGCTAAAAGCATATCCCTTATGCGATCAGCCCTTTTTTATTCATTGTCCGCCGTTTTTGCGGGCGCGTCCTTTTCAAAGACGATGGCACCGTCCTTTACCGTAGCCAGCACCCGATCGCCCTTGCCGATCTGCCCCTCCAGCATCGCGCCCGAGAAGGCATCCTCCACAAGCCTTACGATGGCGCGGCGCAGTGGGCGCGCACCAAATATGGGGTCAAAGCCCTCCTTTGCCAGCAGCGCGGTCACAGAGTCATCTGCCGTCATTTCAATGCCCAGCGCCGCAATGCGGCCCGTGACCTCGCGCAGCATCAGGGTGGCAATGCTGCGGATGTTTTCCTCGGTCAGCTTGTCAAACACGATAATATCGTCAATTCGGTTGAGAAATTCGGGTCGGAAGGTGGCCTTCAGCGCGTTCATCACGCGCTCGCCCGCGGCCTTCTTCTCGTCCTCTGCGGCGCTGACCCCGCTGAAGCCGAGCGCCCCCTTGGAGGGGCCCGTGAGCGCCGAGGCTCCCACGTTGGAGGTCATAATGAGAATGGTGTTCTTAAAGTCCACCGTGCGCCCCTGAGAGTCGGTGAGAATGCCGTCCTCCAGCACCTGCAGCAGGATGTTAAAGACATCGGGGTGCGCCTTTTCGATCTCGTCAAACAGCACCACCGAGTAGGGTTGGCGGCGGATCTTTTCGGTCAGCTGTCCGCCCTCCTCAAAGCCCACATAGCCGGGAGGCGAGCCGATCAGCTTGGAAACACTGTGCTTCTCCATATATTCCGACATATCCAGGCGGATCATGGCGTTGCTGCTGCCAAACAGCAGCTCTGCCAGTGCCTTGGTCAGCTCGGTCTTGCCCACGCCCGTAGGGCCAAGGAAGATAAAGGAGCCAATGGGGCGCTTGGGGTCCTTAAGGCCCATTCTGCCGCGGCGGATGGCCTTGGCAACGGCGCTGACGGCCGCCTCCTGCCCGATCACCCGCTGGTGCAGATGCTCCTCAAGGTGGAGCAGGCGCTCGCCCTCCTCCTCCATCAGGCGGCTGACGGGAATGCCTGTCCATTGGGTCACTACATCGGCAATATCGTTCTCCTGCAGCACAAGGGAGCGATCCTTCAGGGTCTCCTCCCAGGCAGCCTTCTGCTTGCCGTAGTCCTCGCGCACGCGGGCCTCCTCGTCACGAAGCGTGGCGGCGCGCTCAAAGTCCTGCGCCGAGATCGCCTCCTCCTTCTCCTGCCCCAGCGCCACAAGGCGCGCCTCGATCTCCTTGAGATCGGGCGGGGAGGTGTGGGTGGAGATCCGCAGGCGAGAGGCCGCCTCGTCCACAAGATCAATGGCCTTGTCGGGCAGATAGCGATCGGCAATATAGCGGGCGGAAAGCTCCACGGCGGCCTTGATGGCCTCGTCGGAGATCTTCAGCTTGTGGTGCGCCTCGTATTTGTCGCGCAGCCCCATCAGAATGGCAACCGCCTCCTTTGCGGTGGGCTCGCCCACCAGCACCGATTGAAAACGGCGCTCCAGCGCGGCATCCTTCTCAATATGGCGGCGGTATTCCGCAATGGTGGTGGCACCGATCACCTGCATCTCCCCGCGGGAAAGGGCAGGCTTGATGATGTTGGCGGCATCCACCGCGCCCTCGGCAGCACCCGCGCCCACAATGGTGTGGATCTCGTCGATAAAGAGGATGATATCGGGGTTTTTGGCCACCTCCTCCATCACGTTCTTCAGGCGTTCCTCAAATTCACCGCGGTACTTGGCACCCGCCACCATAGCGGCAATGTCAAGGGTGATCACCAGCTTATTCTTCAGGGTCTCGGGCACGGCGCCGTCGGCGATCTTCTGTGCCAGCCCCTCCACCACGGCGGTCTTGCCCACACCGGGCTCGCCGATGAGGCAAGGATTGTTCTTTTGCCTGCGGGAGAGGATCTGGATCACCCGCTCGGTCTCCTTGTCACGCCCGATAATGGGGTCGATCTTGCCCGCCCGTGCCAGGGCAGTCAGATCCTTGCCGAAGCCCGAGAGGGTGGGCGCTCCCGCAATTTCCTGCTTCTCGCCCCGTGCGGCGCGTCCCCGCTCCTCGCGGCCGCCACCGCCGGGCGTTCCCTCAAGAAACGCGGCAATATCCTGCTTCAGGTCGGATACGGCAACTCCCAGGGTCTCAAGGATCTTCACCCCCACCGAGTCCCGCTCGCCAAGCAGGGCAAGCAGCAAATGCTCGGTGCCGATATAGCTCTGCCCGCCGCGTACGGCCTCCATAGCAGATGCCTCAATGATCTTTTTGGTGCGCGGGGTCATATCCGCCGCCGTAACCTGGCTTTCGCTGCCAAGCCCCGCCAGCGCGGCAATCTCGCGCTCCACGCGCTCGGTGTCCACGCCCCGCGCCAGAAGCAGCTTTGCGGCCACGCTGTCGGTCTCGGCCGAGAGTGCAAGCAGCAGGTGCTCGGAGCCGATATAGGTGTGACCCAGGCGCCGCGCAAAGCGCAGGGAATTGTTGAGTGTATTTTGTGCCTTTTGGGTAAAACGGTTGGTCATTTCTTTTGCACCTCCAGTGCTTGCTTGATAAAGCTTGCCCGCAGGCGGTCGCGCTCAAGTCCGCTCCTTGGTGCGGTGGCGGCGCTCAGCGTCAGCGTGGCAGGCAAAATGTTGATGAGAAGCGTATTGAGCACCTCGTCTGTGATCGAGGTGATCTCTCCCAGCGCAATGCCCAGCTTCAGATCGGTGTAAAGTGCGAAAAATTCCTCGGAGGAGAGCAGCGTGGCATAGCGCAGCGTGCCCTCGGCGCGGTGAATGCGGTCAGAGCGCCGCTCGGCGGCCTCTCCCGTGAGCGCACCGCGCAGCCCGCGCTCCTTTTTGATGATGCTCTCTACAAACTCCTCCAGCTTGTGAAGGATATCCTCCTCGGTGCAGCCGAGGGTCACCTGATTTGAGATCTGGTAAAGGCAGCCCTGCGACTCGGACCCCTCGCCGTAAATGCCGCGGATGGTCAGCCCGATCTTTGCCAGCTGATGGGAGAGCGAGGGAATATAGCCCCCCTTGGTGAGCGCGGGCAAAAAGAGCATCACCGAGGCGCGCATGCCCGTGCCAAGGTTGGTGGGGCAGTGGGTGAGGTAGCCCAGCTTTTCGTCAAAGGCGATCTCCAGCGCCTCGTCAATGCGGTCGTCGTATTCGCAGGCAAAGCGGTAGGCATCGCGCAGCGCAAGCCCTGGCAGAATGCATTGCAGGCGGATGTGATCCTCCTCGGGGGTCATCACATACACGCTTTTGTTGTCGTTGCGGAAAAGGGTGTGCGGCGTTGTCTTTTTGGCAAATTCACGGCTGATCAGGTGCTGCTCCACAAGGGAAGCCGCCGCAGTGGGAGAGCAATCGCAAAGATTGACCTCGGTAAAATCGTCGCCCAGCGCCCCTCCCACAAGCCCGATCACGCGGGCGGCGTCCTCGTCGGTAAGACCTGCGCCAAAGCGATAGTCCGCCAGATTGCGCGCGAAGCGAATGCGCGAGGAGATCACCGTGTCGCTCTCGTTTCCTTTGATTTGATACCAAGCCACAAGATCACCTCCTTAATGCTCAAGCTCGCGGATCCTGTCGCGGAGCTCTGCGGCTTTTTCATATTGCTCGTTTTCGATCGCTGCCTTCAGCTCGGCCTTCAGCGCCGAGAGCTGCTGCCGCTTTTCGCTGGCGGCACGGCGCAAGGCGGGCGCACGGCCCACGTGTGTCACGTTGCCGTGGAGTGAGCGGATGGTGGGTGAAGGCGCCTCGGCAAAGGCGGTGTAGCAGGAGGGGCAGCTGACCTTTCCGCTCTTTTGCAGATCCCGCAGGGTCGCGCCGCAGCAGGGGCAGCGCGGTGTCTCCGCGCTTCGCGCCGTGTGCGTCGTTCCAAACAAGCTACCCAGCAGATCGGGGTAGGAAAAGAGAGGGGCCTCCTCAAAAGTGGGGGAGAGCTCGCCGCTCTTTTTTAATTCCTTGGCGCAGTCGGCGCAAAGGTGCAGGGAACGCTTTTGTCCGTTTATACTTTCCTCGTAAAAAAAGGTTGCTTCCTTTTTCTTGCATTGATCACATTTCATTACACACACCTCGTTTCTTGTTTCTCTTATAGTTTACTGCATCAGCGAGAGCAGAATGTGTCGGAATATCTGTGCCCGCACGGTATTTCTGCCCTCGGGCGTTACGTTTTGCAGCGCCGCGGTGGAAAGGGCATTGCCGATAATGCCCGCCTCTCGCTCGGTAATAATGCCGTTGCCCAAAAGATTTTGCAGGTAGGCCGCCGCCTCCTTTTCCTCAATGGCATCGCCCACGGCGTAGAAAAAGTGCATCAGATAGGCATCGCGGTGCATCTGCTTTCGCACAATGCGGATGTAGCCGCCCCCGCCGCGCCGCGACTCGATCACATAGCCCCGCTCGGGGGTAAAGCGCGAGGTGATCACATAGCTGATCTGGCTGGGCACGCAGCCAAGCCTGCCCGCCATCTCGTTGCGCTGCAGCTCAAGTGAGCCGCCGCTCGCCTCCAGCATCTCCTCAATCATCTTGGCAATCTGATCCGCTAACATAAAAGACCTCCTTTTGGCCGCCTGCTCCTCTTGGGCGCGTTGCCGTAGGGGAGCGCGTTTGCCTTTTTGCCGATCTGCTCCCGTGGCGGTTGCCTCACGGGGCATTTTGGCCTTTTGCCAATACGCCCCCGAGGTCTGATGCCTCCACAGAGCATCTTTGACTTTCCTTGACCTTAGTATAGCACCGAAAGTCAAACAAAGTCAAAGTCAAAGAAAGTCAAAACGAGCGAATCAAACCCAACGAGAGCCGATTACGCCAATTTACCTACCTGTTTCCTCTCTTTTTCGCAATTTTTCAATTTTTTGCAATCTCACAAAATCCTCCGTCGCCAAATTCAAAAATCACCGCCAAACCCGCAAGGGACAACCTCCCGCGATTGCCGCGAAGCGGCATATCG
>JAZNFZ010000055.1:0-15058 GCA_045576195.1 Eubacteriales bacterium
CAAAGGAAAGAAAAAGCCCACCGCGCAAGGCGGTGGACTTTTCCTTTGGCAGGGGCAGGAGGACTCGAACCCACGACACCCAGTTTTGGAGACTGGTGTTCTACCGACTGAACTATACCCCTATTTGCAGGCGCTTTTGCACCAGCGGGCTATATTATAGCACACTTTTTGCGGGAATGCAAGCCCCTTTTTTAAAAAAACTGCTTTTTCCGAAAAAATCTTTTCTTTTTCTCTTGACACCGCCCGCGCAAAGTGCTATAATGTTTCTTACCTCTGCGTGTGGGCTTTTTTGTTGCGCTCGGCGCCAACCCGAAAGGGCGGGTGCAATGCCACCGGGGAGGGAGGTACACGGGTAGCTTGCTACCTAATAAAATATAATGGGAGGTGCCGAAAAATATGGCTAATGACGCAAGAGTCAAAATTACTCTCGTTTGCACCGAGTGCAAGCAGAGAAATTACGACACGAAGAAGAACAAGAAGAACGATCCTGACAGACTCGAGTTCAATAAGTTCTGCCGCTTCTGCAAAAAGCACACTCTTCACAGAGAATCCAAATAAGGTAAGAAAAGGAGAGTACAGAGCAATGAAAGCAAAAAGAAGCCTCGTCCTGTTCCTTGTCTCCTGCCTGATTCTCACCATGGTGCTTTGCCTTGGCGTGGCCGCACACGACGGTCACGATCATGACCATGCTACCGAGGAGGCAGCAGAGGGGATGTCTACCCACATGCTGGTCTCCCTGATCATCGCCGGTGTTGTGGTGGTCGGTGTGGCGGTATTCTGCATCATCAAGCGTGAGTTCGTGCGGAACACGTTCCGCGCCTACAAGAGCGAGATGGGCAAGATCACTTGGTTCCCCTGGAAGCAGGTGTGGCGCAGCACGATCTTTGTGGTGGTCAGTGTAGTTGTGGTGGCAACGGTGCTGGGTCTTCTCGACCTTGCCCTCTTTGAAGGACAAACACTGTTGGCAGACAAGGTTGGCGGTCTCTTTGGAGGCCAGTAATGAGCAACATCAATGAGATGAACGTTGGCCCGAGATGGTATGTGGCGCACACCTACTCCGGTTACGAAAACAAAGTAAAAGCAAGCCTTGAAAAGGTTGTGGAAAACAGAGGTCTTGGAGACCTGATCTTCGACATTCGCATTCCCGTTGAGATCGTCATTGAAAAGAAGGGCGATGTGGAAAAAGAGGTCGAGCATAAGGTCTTCCCCAGCTACGTCTACATCAAAATGGTGATGAACGACGAGACCTGGCACGCCGTGCGTAATATCGGCGGTGTGACGGGCTTTGTGGGCCCCGGATCTCGCCCGACGCCCCTTCCCGAGGAGGAGGTGCGCGCGCTGAATCTTGAAAACGCCGAGGCGGCGACCGAGGACAAGCGCGTTTCGCTGGCCTTCGCCGTGGGCGACAGCGTCAAGGTCTCTGCAGGTCTTTTCGAGGGCTACACCGGCATCGTGCAGGCAATTTCCGAGGATCTGGCGCAGGCAACTGTGCTGATCAAGAGAGGCCGCCGCGATATGCCCGTCGAGCTGGAGGTCTCTTGCCTCTCGCCCGAAAACGCCTGATCCGCGCGTTAACGGATCTTACCGTGGGAGGGAGAAAAATTTTGAATTCTCCCGTATCGTACCACTTAAGGAGGTTATGTTAAAATGGCTAAGAAAGTTATGGGTTATATCAAGCTCCAGCTTCCCGCTGGCAAAGCTACCCCCCAGCCCCCCGTTGGCCCTGCTCTGGGTCAGTACGGTGTGGCTATTCCTGTGTTCACCAAGGAATTCAACGAGCGCACCAAGAACGACATCGGCCTGATCATTCCCGTTGTCATCACGGTTTACGCTGACCGTTCCTTCACCTTTATCACCAAGACTCCCCCTGCTCCCGTCCTGATCAAGAAGGCTGCCGGCATCGAGACCGCCTCCGCCGTTCCGAACAAGACCAAGGTTGCTAAGCTGACAAAAGAGCAGGTCAAGAAGATCGCCGAGACCAAAATGCCCGACCTCAACGCTGCCTCCATTGAGGCTGCCATGAGCATGATCGCAGGCACTGCCCGCAGCATGGGTATCACGGTAGAAGACTAAGGAGGAGGGATACTACAATGGGAAAGAAATATGCAGACAGCGTAAAGCTGATTGAAAAGAACAGACTGTATGACCCCTCTGAGGCTCTTGCACTGGTTTGCCAGACCTCTAAGGCAAAGTTTGACGAGACCATTGAGGTCCACGTCCGTCTTGGTGTTGACTCCCGTCACGCTGACCAGCAGGTCCGCGGTGCAGTTGTGCTGCCCAACGGTACGGGTAAGACCGTCCGCACCCTGGTGCTCACCAAGGGCGACAAGGTTGAGGCTGCCAAGGCAGCAGGCGCTGACTATGTTGGCGATATGGAGTATGTTGACAAGATCCTCAAGGAGAACTGGTTTGACTTTGACGTTGTGATCGCTTCTCCCGATATGATGGGTCTGGTTGGCCGTCTTGGTAAGGTGCTCGGCCCTAAGGGCCTGATGCCTTCCCCCAAGGCAGGTACCGTTACCCCCGACGTGGCACGCGCTGTCACCGAGGCAAAGGCAGGTAAGATCGAGTACCGTCTTGACAAGACCAACATCATCCACTGCCCCATCGGCAAGGCTTCCTTCGGCGAGGAGAAGCTCTCTGAGAACTTCAACACGCTGCTTGGTGCGATCATCAAGGCAAAGCCCGCCGCTGCAAAGGGTCAGTATATCAAGTCCTGCGTCCTGGCTTCCACCATGGGCCCCGGCATCAAGATCAACTCCGCAAAGATCGGCTGATTTTTGTGAGTGAAAAGGCAGAGAACAGCTTGTTCTCTGCCTTTTTTCATAGGCTCCCTCGCGTTTTTCTCTGCGAAGTGTGCAATTTATGTCCTTCTATGTGCTAATAATGACTTGAAACAGCGCAATAAATATCTTATAATGAACATAACGACCATGATGGGAGGCACGTTTTATGTTTGAAAAATTGGGCGTTCAGCTCTATACTGTTCGTGATTACATCAAGGATCCCGACTTTGCCGATCTGACCTTCCGCAAGCTGACGGAGCTGGGCTATACCCAGCTGCAGACTGCAGGCGCGTGGCTTGACGACCACGTTCTCGGCGAGCTTGCCAAAAAGCACGGCATTGAGATCGTGGGCTCGCATTACAATTTCCAGAAGATCGTGGAGGAGCCCGAGCAGACCATGGAGCTTCACCGCGAGTGGGGCACCACCAATGTGGGTATTGGCGGTATGCCCGTGCCCGCGCGCCGCGACCTTGCAGAGCTGAAGGCGTTTATCAGCACCTTCAACCGCACGGCGGAGCTGTATGCCAAGCACGGCTTTAAGCTGACCTACCACCACCACAACTTTGAGTTTGTCAGGATCGACGGCCACCGCACACTCATGGATCTGCTCTACGAGGGCTTTGACCCCGCCACGGTCTCCTTTGTGTTGGATACCTGCTGGGTAGCGGCAGGCGGCGCTGACGTGGTGGACTGGATGCAAAAGCTGGCAGGCCGTGTGGACATCCTCCATCTCAAGGATATGGCCCTCAAGGAGGTGGACAGAAGGTTTGTGCCGCACATCACCGAGGTGGGCAGCGGCAACCTTTCCTTTGACGGGATCATGAGGACCGCGGCCGAGATCGGCGTGAAGTACTATGTGGTGGAGCAGGATGAAAACTTTACCCCCACGCCCTTTGAGAGCCTGAAGACGAGCGCAGATTTTCTGGCAAAATACAAGAAATAAAAAGGAAAGGCGCCGAGCGGCAGATCTTCCCTTGATCTGCACCGCTCGGTGCTTTTTTCACACCGTTTGCGGGCCGATTTCAAAAACTCGCACCGTGTGGCGGTTAATTCCAATATTTTTTGTCCAGGCTGCGGAACTGAATGGCCTCTGCCACATGGGCGGCGCGGATGATCTCGCTGCCTGCAAGATCGGCAATGGTGCGCGCCACGCGCATAATGCGGTCGTAGCCTCTGGCCGAAAGCCCCATACGGTCATAGGCACCGCGCAGCACCGCATCGGCGGCCTCGTCGGTGCGGCAGTATTTGCGGATCGAGGCGGCATCCAGCTGGGCGTTGCAGTACACGCCCGCCTCGCCTGCCATACGCGCCGCCGCAAACTCTCTTGCCCGCACCACCCGCTCGCGGATGGTGGCGGAGCTTTCCTCGCGGCCGCCCGTGGCCAGCTCGTCATAGGAGAGGGAGGGCAGCTCTACCTCCAGGTCAATGCGGTCAAGCAGCGGGCCGCTGATGCGGGAAACATAGCGCTTGACATCCTGAGTGGAGCAGGTGCAGGGGTGGGTGGGATGACCGAAGTAGCCGCAGCGGCAGGGATTCATCGCGCCCACCAGCATAAAGGTGCAGGGGAAGGTCACACGACCGCTGGCGCGGGTGATGGTGACCCGCCGATCCTCCAGTGGCTGGCGCAGGGTATCGGTAACGGTTTTGGGGAATTCGGGGAGCTCATCTAAAAAAAGCACGCCGTTATGGGCGAGAGAGACCTCTCCCGGGGAGGGGTTGATGCCGCCGCCCACCAGGCTGACCGCCGACATGGTGTGGTGAGGTGCGCGGAAGGGGCGCGAGGTGAGCAGGGAGGAGCCGCCCTGCAGTGTGCCTGCCACCGAGTGGATCTTGGTGGTCTCAATGGCCTCCTCAAAGGTGAGGGGAGGCAGAATGGTGGGCAAGCGCTTGGCCAGCATGGATTTGCCCGTGCCGGGCGGGCCGATCAGCAGGATGTTGTGGCCGCCTGCGGCGGCGATCTCCATGGCGCGCTTGGCCATGGTCTGCCCGTGAACGTCGGCAAAATCGGGGCCGCCCTGCGCCGTGGCACCGAGAAAGGCGCTTCGGTCGGGCGCTTTGGGGGTGATCTTCTGCTCGCCGTTGAGGTGCGCCACCAGAGAACGCATATCAGTAAGGGGGTAGACCGTCATATCCTTCACCGCGGCGGCCTCAGCCGCATTTTCGGCGGGAACAAAGATCTCACGAAGCCCCGCATCCCGTGCCGCCACACACATGGAGAGCGCGCCGCGCACGCCGCGGATCTCGCCCGAGAGTGAGAGCTCGCCCACAAGGCAGGTGCGGGAGAGGTCAATGTCGCGGCGGATCACGCCCGCACAGCGCAGAATACCCGCGAGAATGGCTACGTCAAAGCCCGAGCCCTCCTTTTTGCGGTCGGCAGGGGCGAGATTTACGGTGAGGGAGAGATTGGGAAAGCGATAACCGCTGTTGAGGGCAGCGGTGCGGACGCGCTCCTTGGCCTCGCGGACCGCCAGATCGGGAAGCCCCACGATCTCAAAGCCCGCCATGCGCTCCTGCGCGTCGCACTCCACCTGCACGGGAAAGCCCTCAATGCCGCAAATGCCTGCGCTAAGTAATGTGGATAACACGGTGCACTCTCCTTCCAAACAAATAAAACTGATACCGTTATGCGGCTTATTTCTTTTGCTTATGCTTTTTCTTGGCGGAAAAGCCAAAGGCGGCAAGCCGCCGTCCCAGCGCAAAATATTCGCCGTGGGCAAAGGCGCAAAGATCGGCGCGCTCCAGGTGGAGCTTGCCCTTGCTGTCAAGCAGGGCGGCATCCACGTAGGTGGCCGTGATGTCGGCAATGAACATATCGTGCGAGCCCAGCGGGATCACATCGGTCACACGGCAGCAAAGCGACAAGGGGGCCTCGGCGATCATGGGTGCTGCCACCTCCTCGGCCGCAAGGGGGGTGAGACCGCAGGCGGCAAACTTATCCACCTTCGCGCCCGTATACATACCGCAATAATCGGCGGCGCGGACAAGACTTGTGGGAGTGAGATTGAGCACAAACTCCCCCGTGGATTTGATGATGTCATAGGAATATCGCTTGGGACGTACCGAGATATAGGTCTTTGGTGGGACTGTATTGAGAATGCCCGTCCAGGCGACGGTCAAAATGTTGGACTTTTCCGCCGTGCCGCAGCTGACCATCACGGGGGGTGCGGGGGCGAGCAGCGCGCCGCCCCGAAGCTTGATCTTTTCCATACCGTCTGCCGCCTTTCGTTAAAACGTGATGCGCCGCACGGAGCGGGCGTGCCCCGTGACGGGGTCAATGTCAAAAAGCGCACCGTGTGCCAGGATATCGCCGTCCGCTACCGCAAAGCGCTGGGGCATTTTGGTGCGGAAGCGGGCAATGACCTCGGCGGGTGCAGTGCCGAGGATGCCGCCCGTGGGCCCCGTCATGCCGAGGTCGGTGATGTATCCCGTGCCGCCGGGCAGGATCTGCTCGTCGGCGGTCTGCACGTGGGTATGGGTGCCGAAAATGGCGGCAAAGCGCCCGTCAAAATAGCGGGCGAGCGCCAGCTTTTCCGAGGTGGCCTCGGCGTGAATGTCAAGCACGGCAACGTCGTACTGTCTGCGCGCGTCGTCAAGCGCGCGCTCCACCGCGCGGAAGGGATCCTCCAGCGGGTCAAGATAGACACAGCCCGACACGTTGACCACCAGCACGCGGTAGCCGTCGGCTGAGGTGACCACGCGCGCGCCCTGCCCGGGGCACGCGGCGGGATAGTTGATGGGGCGGATCACGCGGTGCGATTCGTCAAGATAAGCGTACATATCGCGGCGGTCAAAAATGTGGTTGCCCGAGGTGATCAGATCGACCCCGCAGGCGATCAGCTCCTCCGCCTGACGGGGGGAGAGGCCCTTGATCTCCGCCACATTTTCGCCGTTGGCGATGACAAGGTCGGCAGAGAGCTCGCGGCGCAGGGGATCCAGGGTGCGACGAAGGTGAAGGAGCGCGCGCTCGCCCACCACATCGCCGATGGCTAAGATCTTCATAAGAAAACTCCAGTTCTACTTGTGTCGTATGCTTACAGTATAGCATAAAATTTCCGTGACTGCAAGCCCCTATTGCATCGTTTTTGATACCGTTAGCAGGGGAAAATCGGCATTTTCCCCACAAGAGCCTGCCCCAATATGTGGAAAATACACAAACTTTTCAAAAGGGCTTTACAATGAATTCATATTCTGTTATAATAATAGTACGATTTATGGCAGGCTTGCGCCATCCTGCGACAGGGCCGCTTTTTTTGATACGGGGTGTGCCTTCGCCGCGTCCTGCCATAGCATTTTTTACTTGAAGCAAGGAGAAAAAAGATGAAAAAGGTGCGTATTTTAGCTTTTGTGTTGGCATTGCTGATGATGGTGTCTCTGTTCGTCGCGTGCGACAAAACCCCCGATGAAGGCCCCGATGACGATCCCGCTGAGCAGGAGACTGTGCTGGATCTCGTTACCCAGAGCGTGACCGAGTATGTGATCGTGTATGACTACGAGGCATCCGCCGAGATCGTTTCGCTGGTCAAGACCCTGCAGAAAGCCTTTGATACATATATGAACACTGCCATCCGCGTAGAGAAGTGCTACAGCAACTACAAGGAGCCCGCGGAGAAGAAGCAGGAGAAGGAGATCCTCATCGGTATGACCAACCGCGAGGAGAGCAAGCAGGCGCTGGCCAACGTCAAGTACAAGGACTACGTAATGGGCGTTTACGGCTCCAAGATCGTGATCGGCAGCACATACGACGGCTCGTCCGCGAGCGCAGTGGGCTACTTCCTCAACCACTATATGTATGAGATCGGTGATAAGTACCAGGCGGAGGAAGGCAAAAAGTTTGACTTCAAGTTCTCCTCCAAGGATAACGTTGTGAAGGCAGGTAAGTATTCCTACGGCTCCTTCCAGATGAACGGCCACGACCTCAAGGAGTTCAACATCATCTACTCCAACGACGATAAGGACCTGAGAGAGAGCAGCTATGTGCCCTTTGCCGAGGAGCTGATCTCCTACTTCAACTTCCACGTGGGCGATACGCTGAACGCTTACCCCAGCACCAGTGATAAGAGAAAGAGCGAATGCGAGATCATCATCGGCCGCTGCGACGACCGCACCTCCGATGACGGCCTGGTGGAAAAGCTGGGCGTCAACGGCTACCACATTGAGCTGGTCGTGTCCGACGAGGGCACCAAGCTGGTGGTGCTTTACGGCGTAAATGCGAAGGATGCGGCTATGGAGGCCTTTAAGGAGTTCGTAATGCCCTCCTCCTCCACCACCCTTACCAAGAACCTTGCCGCAGGCGTATATGCCTCCGCAGCAAAATAAGCGATTTTCAAACGGCAGCGCCCCGCAAAGGGGCGCTGCTTTTTTCCGAAACGCGTAAAAATGTCGGTTTTTTATATAAAAAAGAGAAAAAATATGGCCGAAAATAAAAAAAAGACTTGACAAACCGGCAAATTTATGTTTAAATATAAGATGTCACTGTAAAAGCGTCCCAAAAAACGCTTCCGATTTCCATTTTACGAAGGAGGTGCCATTATGCTCAGAACCTATCAACCCAAAAAGCGTCAGAGAAAAAAGGAGCACGGCTTCAGAAAGAGAATGAGAACTGCAGACGGCAGAAATGTTCTGAAGAGAAGACGTGCAAAAGGCAGAAAGAGACTCACCTACTAAGTCTTACGCCACATAGAAATTCACCGATGTCTGCGGCGTGTTGTCCGGATGTCGGTTTTTTCTTTCTTTCAAGCAACATCAAACGAGATCCCATATTGAACGGAAGCAGAGGACAGCCATGAAAAACTATGCCATCAAGGAGCATCATCTTTACGACAAGGCCTTTCGCAAGGGCGAGCGCCAGGTCGGCCGCCTGACGGCGGTGTATGTGCTGCGCGATTATGCGGCCAAGCGACTGATGCTGGCCAACCCCGAAAAGAAATATTTCAACCGCGTCGGCCTTTCGGTGGGCAAAAAGGTGGGCGGCGCCGTGGCGCGTAACCGCGCCAAGCGACTGCTGCGCGAGGCCTATTCCTCCATCAAAAGGGAGGAGGGGCTGGCCACCGGCTATCTGGTGGTGCTGGCGGCACGCGCCGAGATCGTGGGCAAGAGAATGCCCGAGGTCAGAGCCGAGCTTTGCCGTGCCTTTTCGCGGCTTGGTATGCTGCAAGCCCCCCGCGCGTGATGAAATACCTTTGCATCTGGCTGATCCGCTTTTACAGAAAGTGTCTTTCCCCCCTGAAGAGAAATTCCTGCTGCCGCTTTGTGCCTTCATGCTCGGCCTATGCCATAGAGGCCTTTGAGAAGCGCGGCTTTTTTGTGGGGCTTTTTCTCACGGTCTACCGAATCCTGCGGTGCAACCCCTATTGCGCCGGCGGGTATGACCCCGTACCCGAGCGCGGCCTTTTTTACCGCGGCTCGCGGATGATTCCGACACCTGACGACGATTGCCGGGAAGACGACGGCACAAAGGAACAAGCGTCTTTTGAGGAAGCCGACAGGGCAGAAAACGAGGCCTTGGACGGGACTTCCATCCACGGAAAGGAAAAAAATCAATGAAACACACGAAAACAAGCAAAAGAATCCGCAGAGTTGGTATCGTGGTGCTGCTTTGTGCGGTGCTGATGGTGCTGCTGACGGCCTGTGGCGGCGGTGGCAGCGTGGCGGACTATACCTGGACGGGTACTGATGTAGACGGCCCCATTTACTTTTCTCGCATTCTGCCCCTCAACGCGGCGGCCCGCGAAAAGTTTGTGGCGGCATCCCGCGGCTATGATATGAGCGCCGAGGGCTTTGACGACAAAAATCTTGTGCTCGACCCCAACGCGGTCACCGTGACCGACGCCAACGGCCAGACCCACACCGTCAGCCTTGACGGTGCCAAAAAGGCACTGTATCTTGACGACAAGAACACCGGTGTGCGCCCCTCTGACGATGCCTCCATCGCCAAGTTCAACGAGTTCCGCGATGCGCTGACCGCCGAGCAGGTGGTGGACATTGTTTCCCGTATGAGAACAACGGTGGACGTGGAGACCAAGAACGGCTTTTTTGATGCCATTCTGGTGGGTATCGGCTGGTTCTTGCAGAAGCTGACCTTTATCACGGGCGGCAGCTATGTGCTGGGTCTTTTCATCTTTGCCATTGTCGTGGAGCTGCTGCTCCTGCCCTTCGGCATCAAGCAGCAGAAGAACTCGATCAAGCAGGCAAAGCTCCGTCCCAAGGAGATGGCGATCCGCAATAAGTACAAGGGTCGCACCGATCAGGCAACGATGCAGAAGATGAACCAGGAGATCCAGCAGCTCTACCAGGAGGAGGGCTTCAACCCCATGGGCGGCTGCCTGCCTCTGCTCATTCAGATGCCCATTATTCTTGCACTTTACAACATCGTGATCGACCCTCTGCGCTATGTGCTGGGCAGAGCGGCAGGGCTTTCGAGCGCCCTTACCACCTACTGCACCACCGCCCGCGCGGCGGGCGGCCTTGGCCAGAAGCTGGGCAGCGGCAGAGGCACCATCGAGCTGCTTTCCAGGATCACCGAGAATCAGAGCGATCTTGAGGGCATCAAGAGCTTCGCCTACTTCACAAACGGCGATGTCTGCTTCAACCAGCTCAACGACATTGATCTGCCCAACTTCAGTCTGTTTGGCCTTAACACGGGTAATGTTCCCAGCATCCGCGAGCCCAGCTGGCTCTGGCTGATCCCTGTTTTCACCTTTGTGTTCTACTTCGCCAGCATGAAGCTGACCCGCAAGTTCACCTACCAGCCCGCCGCTGCTGCCGATCCCCAGATGGGCTGCTCCAACAAGATGATGGACGTGACCATGCCCCTGATGAGCGTGTATATCTCCTTCATCGTGCCTGCCGCTGTGGGTATTTACTGGATCTTCAAGTCGATCATTTCCACGGTCAAGCAGTTTATCGTGCACAAGACCATGCCCCTGCCCGTCTTTACCGAGGAGGATTATAAGGCGGCAGAAAAGGCGCTGAAGGGCAAATCCAAGCCCGAAAAGAGACCCGCAGGCGAGCGCGTGACCGCTTCGGGTCAAAGGATCCGCTCGCTCCATCACATTGATGACGATGACGAGCCTCTGCCCCCTCCCGTGCCCGACCGCGAGGAGCCGAAGAAGGCAAAGCCGAAGAAGGCGGAGGAGGGAAAGGCACCCGAGGCTGTGCCCGAGGAGGGTGCCCCTGCCGAGGAGAGCGCAGAGAAGAAAATGGGCCTTGCCGCCCCCCTGAAGCAGGACCGCAAGAGCAATGACAACGACGAGAAATGAGGAATAGTATGAAAAAGGAAATTACCGTAAGCGGAAAAACGCTGGAGGAAGCGATTGAAAAGGCAGTGGCAGAGCTGGGCGCGCCCGATGCCGATGCCATCTCCTATACTGTGCTGGAGGAGCCGAAAAAGGGCTTTCTCGGCCTTGGCTCTGTGGCGGCAAAGATCTTTGCCTGCTACAACAAGAAGGGCGCCGATATGGCGCTGGAATTTGTCCGTACGCTGATCGACAATATGGGCCTTGATGCCTCGGTTACCATGGATGAGGCTGAGGATGAGTCGGGCAACCATATGATCCGTGTGCTGGGTGAGAGTGCAGGTGTGCTGATCGGCCACCACGGCGATACGCTGGATTCGCTCCAGTATCTTGCTAACCTCGCCGCCAACAAGAAGGTGGCAGGGGAGAAGCGCGAGTACTGCCGCATCACCCTGGATGTGGAAAACTACCGTCAGAAGCGCGAGGAGACGTTGCGCGATCTTGCCCGCCGCAAGGCAGAGAAGGTGCTGCGCTACAAAAAGAGCGTGATGCTGGAGCCGATGAATCCTTACGAGCGCCGCATCATTCACTCCGAGGTGCAGAAGATCCCCGGTGTGTCCACCAACTCCATTGGCAGCGAGAACAACCGCAAGGTCGTGCTCTATCTTGATACCGAGGTGAACGCTCCCGCCACTGCGGAAAGCGGCGAGTTCGGCGAATTTTAATCAGCAAAGGAGCGGGGCTACCATTGGGTAGCCCCGCTTTTCGGAGGAGCTATGAGCTTTGTTTTTGATACCATTGCCGCTGTATCTACGCCGCGAGGCAAGGGCGGCATTGCGGTGATCCGCATTTCGGGTGCCGAGGCGGCGGCGGTGCTTTCCCGCGTGTTTTTGCCTGCGGGCAAGAGCGCACCGAGTGAGACGCCCCGCCGTGCCTGCTTTGGTAGGATCTGCCTGCCCTGTGGCGAGGTGATCGACGAGGGGCTTGCCGTCTTTTTCCCCGCGCCCGCCTCGTTTACGGGGGAGGACGTGGCCGAGCTTTCCTGCCACGGCGGTGCGCTGCTCACTAAGACCGTGCTTGGTGCCGTGCTGGCGGCGGGCGCACGTCCTGCCACGGCGGGGGAGTTTACCAGACGGGCGCTGCTCCACGGCAAGATGGGGCTTTCTTCGGCGGAGGCGCTGGGCGCCCTGCTGGATGCCGCTACACCCGGGCAGATGGCGCTGGCGCGGGGTGGCCTCTCGGGCAAGCTGGCCGAGGCCATTCAGGATATTTACAGCAAGCTGGCGCTGCTGCTGGCGGACAGCTATGCGAAAATTGATTTTCCCGAGGAGGATCTCGGCTCGCTGACAAGAGAGGAGCTGACGGCGACTCTGACGGAGCTGCGCCGTCGGGTACAGCAGCTCTCCCGCACCTACCGCACGGGACACGCGGTGGGAGAGGGGATCCGCACCGTGATCTGCGGGCCTGTGAATGCAGGCAAATCCACGCTTTATAACGCCCTTGTGGGGCGCGAGGCCGCCATTGTGACCGATATTGCGGGTACTACGAGAGATCTGCTTTCCGAAACCGTGGCACTGGGCGCGGTGACGCTGCGCCTTTGTGATACGGCGGGTCTGCGGGAAACGGCGGACGCGGTGGAGCAGATCGGCGTGGAGCGCGCACGCCGCGCAATGGATGAGGCCGAGCTGATCTTAGCGGTGCTGGATGCCTCCCGCCCCATTGAGGGGGAAGGGGCGGCGCTGCTGGCGGAGCTGAAAAAATCCCCCGCAACGGTAGTTGTTATCCTTAACAAAACCGATCTTGCCGCAGCAGAGGTGGCTCTGCCGCAGGAGTTTTCTCACGTGGTGCGGCTCTGTGCGGCAACGGGAGAGGTCGAGGAGCTTCGCCGCCTGGTGGAGGGGCTTTACCTATCAGACGGTATTGATTTGAAGCAGGATGCCGTGGTGGCAAACGCGCGGCAGTATGCCGCGCTTTCCCGCGCGGAGCAGCTGCTGGATGCCGCCCTGCACGCCCTTTCGCTCGGTGTGCCCTTGGATGCCGCACTGGTGGATGCGGAGCTTGCCATGGGGGCGCTTGGCGAGGTGGATGGCCGCGCGGTGGATGAGGAGATCGTGGATCGGATCTTTTCCCATTTCTGCGTGGGAAAATAAGTGTTGACAAATGCACTTCTTTCTGCTATAATAGATTTAGAAACATTCTAAATTTTCAGAAAGGAGTGTCCTATGACCCAAAAAAGAGCCGCTATTTTGCAAATTTTGCAGGAATCGGGGCATTTGCCTGCCGACGAGATCTTTCGCCGCGTCAAGGAGAAATATCCCGGCATTGTGCTGGCCACCGTCTACAACAATCTGCACGCGCTGACCGAGCTGGGGCTGATTCGGCGCATTAAGACCACAGACGGGTCGGATTTTTACGATAAGACCCCCACGCCCCACGAGCACGCCGTGTGCGACCGATGCGGCGCTATGCTTGATGTGATGTTAGAGGATCTGCCCTCGCTGCTGCGGGAAAAATCCTCGCTGCCGATCCTATCCTACGATCTGATCGTGCACACCTGCTGCCCTGCCTGCGCGGCGCAGGAGGCCAAATAAGAGTGACCATTTATTAAAATATAAAGGAGAATTGAGATGGATCTGAAGGGAACCAAGACCGAGAAAAATTTGCAGGCTGCCTTTGCGGGCGAGAGCCAGGCAAGAAACAAGTACACCTATTTTGCCAGCGTGGCCAAGAAGGAGGGCTATGAGCAGATCAGCGCACTCTTTACCAAGACGGCCGACAACGAAAAGGAGCACGCCAAGATGTGGTTTAAGCTCCTTGGTGAGCTGGGCAACACTGCAGAAAATCTGGCTGCTGCCGCCGCAGGCGAGAACTACGAGTGGACCGATATGTACGCCACCTTTGCCAAGGAGGCAGAGGAGGAGGGCTTTTTGGAGATCGCCGCCAAGTTCCGCGCCGTGGCCGAGGTCGAGCGCGCCCACGAGGAGCGCTACCGCGCCCTGCTCTCCAATGTTGAGATGCAGCGGGTGTTTGAAAAGAGCGAGGAGACCATGTGGGAATGCCGTAACTGCGGCCATCTCGTGATGGGCAAAAAGGCCCCTGAGGTCTGCCCCGTTTGCGCCCATCCCAAGAGTTACTTTGAGGTCCGCGCAGAGAATTATTGATCTCTCTGCCGACAGAAAACAACACGGAAGCACCTTGGGGCACCTGCGATTTCGCAGGTGCCCCAACGAAATTTGCCCTTACGGGCAAGGCAGTATGCAAAAAGGACGAGAAAATTCTCGTCCTTTTTGTGATCTAATTCTTTTTATATTGCTCCATTTCAAGCAAAATACGATAGATGTGTTCCTGCTCCTCCTTGGTTTTGGCAGAAAGGAGCTCGTAGCATGCAAGGGGAATGCTGCGCGCCTCGTCCTCTCCTTGGCCGAGCTTTTCAAACAGCGTTGACAGCGAGATGTTCAAGGCTGTGGCGATTTTTTCAATGCTTTCGATGGTGGCGTTTTTCTCGCCGCGCTCAACCTGACCAACATATGTGTGGTGAACGCCCGAAAGCTCCGCAAGCTTTTCTTGGCTGAGGCCTCTTGCTGTTCTGTAATTTCTGATGCGTTGCCCTAATATTTTTGCAGTTGTTCCCATAGTAACCCCGCCCTTCATCCTTACTATGTACAGTCTATAAATATTTAAACAAAAATTCCACAGACTATTGATATTATTTTCGAGTGGTGATATACTATAAATATAAAAATCAAAAAATCTATATTTATAGTATCGGAGTGATCGGGCGTGTATGCCAAACGGTGGTGTAAAAAGGTGATCAATCTTTGCGAAATACCCTATGAACAGTAGCAAAAAACGGGCAATTTTACAAAGAAAAAAGGCAGAGAACTTGACGTTCTCTGCCTTTTTTGCAACAGAAAACCACGCGATAGTCGCGTGGTTCGAAAAAGGCTATTGCCGATGAGAGGAAGCAAATAAAGGGCGAACGAAGGATGTATGATAAGAAAGGCTCCCTTGTGCAAAGGGAGCTGTCGCCGCAGGCGA
>JAZNFZ010000056.1:0-10276 GCA_045576195.1 Eubacteriales bacterium
CCCCCGCACAAGGCGGGGGGCTCTTTTTTGTTGGAGCGGATTACGGGGCTCGAACCCGCCACCTCGACCTTGGCAAGGTCGCGCTCTACCAAATGAGCTAAATCCGCGGAAATGGTGCCTCCGGTCGGAATCGAACCAACGACACGGGGATTTTCAGTCCCCTGCTCTACCAACTGAGCTACAGAGGCAAGATGGCGACCCGGATGGGACTCGAACCCACGACCTCTAGCGTGACAGGCTAGCGTTCTAACCAACTGAACTACCGGGCCGGATCATCGCAGGAACGGTATTCCGAACCGGCGACTTGCTTATTATACCACAACGATTTTTAAATGTCAACACCTTTTTTAAGATTTTTTAAGATTTTTTCTTTTGTGGTAAAAATCGGTATCCCATCAAAAAAGTGCCTCAAGCTCTTGCCTTGTAAAGCGGTATTTGGCACCGCAAAAATGGCAGTCCACCACCAGCGCATCCTCCTTGCCCTCGGCAAGCTGCGCGGCAAGCATTTCCTCGATCTCCTTTTTACCTATGGCGTGCAGCGCCGCCGCGATCCGCCCCCGCTCACAGGTGCACCGATATTCCGCCTCGATCGTATCAAAGGGGTCCCATTCGATACCGTCAAGGGCGATATTGGCAATTTCAAGGTTGGAAAGCCCTCTGTCAAAAAGCCCCGACACATTCCCGAGGGAGGAAGCATTTTTCTCAAGCCGGGTGATCACCGCATCGTCTGCAAAGGGCAGCAGCTGCACCATTACGCCGCCTGCGGCGCGGCAGGTGCAGTCGGTATCCACAAGCACACCGAGGGAAAGGAGGGTCGGCAGCTGCTCGCTGGTGGCAAAATAGGAGGCAATGTCCTCCGCGATCTCGCCGCTGACCAGCGGTATGGTGCCGTTATAGGGCTCCTTGCCGCCCAAATTCTTCACCACGGTAAGGGTACCGCGACCAACGGCACCGCCCACATCCAGCTTGCCGTTCCTCTTGAGGGGCAGCTCGCAGGCGGGATGTTGCACATAACCGCGTACGTTACCGCACCAATCCGATACCGCGATCATTTTTCCCAAGGGGCCCTGACCCGATACCGTTACGGATACCGAATCCTCCTTTTCCCCCAGCATACAGCCCATCAGAGAGGTGGCGGTCAGCAGTCTGCCCAGCGCCGCCGTTGCGGTAGGGGTGGTATGATGCACCGAGATCGCACGGTTGACGATCTCCTTTGAATGAATGACGTGAATACGCGCGCTGCCGTCTCGGGTCATACCGCGCAAAATGGTTGCTTTCATCGTTACCTTCCTTATTTTTTACATCTTGCCGCCACATACCAGCGCTGGCAATCGGCGCGCGGCTCGCCGCATTGCAGATCCCCGAAAAAGACGATCTCCCCAAAGCCTGCCCGCTCCAGCGCCGCCGTCAGTGCCTCGCGCGAATAGCAGCGCTCGGTCTGCTCCTCGTCGGTGCGGCGGTAGCGGCCATCCGCATCCTGCTCGAATACCGAAAGCAGAAAGCGGCAAAGCCCGCTTTGAGGATCATAGGCATTTTGCCAGCCGCAATAGCAGAGCGGGTCCTCCTCGGTTTCCAGGATATAGGCATTATCCCCGTAGACGTGCTCGAATTTATAGGGGGTGTTGACATCAAACAGAAATACTCCGTCGGGGTCAAGATAGTTATGCACCAGGGAAAAGCAACGGTCAAGATCGCCCTCCTCCAGGAGGTAATTGACACAGTCAAAGCTGCTGACCACCGCACCCACGGTGCCGTAAAGCTCAAGCTCGCGCATATCCTGCCGCAGGAGAAGAATGCCGGGGAGGTTTTCCTGCATTTTTCGCTCAAAGGCCGAGGAAAGCATTTCCTCACTGCCGTCAATGCCGATCATATCATAGCCGCGCCGCGCCAGCTCCACCGTGAGCTTGCCCGTGCCGCAGCCCAGATCCAGCACCAGCTCAGGCGACACACCAAAGTGGGAAAAGACCCGCTCCACGCCATCGGCAAGCGCCCCGTAATCCACCTCTTGATTGAGCCGATCGTAAACCCGACCGAGGGCATCGTAAGCCTTCATGCTTCTCCCCCCTTTTTTTCATTCTCCTCCTATTGTACTCTATTTTTCGGGCAAAGTAAAGTCCTTTCCCGAAAATTCACCGAAAATACGGTCAATATCCCCCGCTCCCATTACGAGGAGAAGATCACCCGGGCAAAGCTCGGCGGCAAGCGTGGCCGCGATCTCCCGCATACCGCCCACAAAGGAGGCTCTCTCCCCCACGCCAAAGGCCAGCCCCGCCGCGCTGACGCCAAGGGTATCCCGCTCCCGTGCGGCATAAACGCTCGCCACCAGCACGCGATCCGCCAGGCGCAGCGCCGCGCAAAGCTCGTCGTAAAACGCTGCGGTGCGGGAGTAGGTGTGAGGCTGAAAAACGGCAAACAGCCTGCCGCTCCCCGCAAGCTCCCGCGCCGTGCGGAGCACAGTCGCCACCTCCGTGGGGTGGTGGGCGTAGTCATCATACACACGGGCCCCGCAATAAAGGCCGCGGTATTCCATGCGCCGACCCGCGCCGCAAAACGAGGAAAGTCCCTTCGCGACCGTCTCGCCGTCAACTCCCAGCAGATCCGCCACGGCGGCCACGGCAAGGGCATTCTCGATCTGATGCCTGCCCGCCACCCTCAGCTGCACCCTCGGCAGCAGGCCGTGGGGGGTGCGGATCGCAAAGGCGGCGATCCCCCGCTCAAGGCGGATATCCACCGCACGGTAATCGGCGTCCTCCCCCATACCAAACCCGATCCTTCTCGGGGCTGCGCTCGCCGCCTTAGCGGCTCCCTTGTCATCGGCATTGTAAACCGCCACGCCCGCCTCCCCCGTCAGCGCCGCAAAGCGGGAAAAGGCCTTAATCACCTCGTCAAGCGAGCCAAAGCAATCCACGTGGTCAAGCTCCACGTTCAAAAGCACCGCCACGGTAGGAGAAAAGCAGAGAAAGGACCGCCGATATTCGCAGGCCTCAAACACAAATTCCTCGCCCGTTCCCGAGGCAAACGGCGCGCCGAAGTAGCGCATGGGTGCGCCGCACAGCACCCGCGGTGAGCGACCCGCAAGGTCAAGCAGCTGCCCCAGCCACGCCGTTACCGTGCTTTTGCCGTGGCAGCCCGCCACGCCGATGCGCCGCTTTGCGCTTGCCATCAGATAGCCGAGAAAATCCGCGCGGGAAAAAAGGGGCAGCCCCAGCCCCACCGCCGCCGCATATTCCGCATTATCGGGCGAGATGGCCAGGGTAAAGACCACCGCCTGCGCCCCTGCCAGATGTGCCGCATCGTGCCCGATCCGCACGGGCACTCCTGCCGCCCGCAGCATACGGGTCCCCTCTCCCTCCTGCCGATCCGAGCCGCTCACCTCAAAGCCCTCCTCCCGCGCCAGCAGCGCGAGGGAGGCCATATGAACACCTCCGATCCCGATAAAAAAGAGTCGCCGCACACCGCAAAGCTCCGCCGCCACCCTTGCGGCGGATTTTCCCGTATTTTCCATAGCCATAGCAAAAAGCCCTCCTTCTTTTGGTTTTTTGTCGCATAATGTTTACTTTTTGCAGCATATTTTCACATAACGCACACAAACTCTTTGAATAGCTGCCACAAAATTACTTTATACTATAATCATAAAAGTCAGCACCTACTCGATAAAATCATAGCAACGGAGGAAAGAAAAATGCAAATTACCGACATTAAAATTCGCAAGCTTTTTGATGATGGCCCTATGAAGGCAGTTGTTTCGGTCACCTTTGACAGTCAGCTGGCCGTCCACGACATCAAGGTGATCTATGCCCGCGACCGCTTTTTCATCGTGATGCCCAGCCGCAAAAACCCCGATGATACCTACCGCGATATCGTGCATCCCATCAACGCGCAGTTCCGCGCAATGCTGGAGGAGGCGGTGATCCGCGCCTATGAGGATGCCGTGGCTGCCGCCGAGGCAGGTGCCTCCGAGATCGAGATCGCTCCCGCCGAGGAGGCGCTCCCCGTTTGATTTAAGGGTGCTTTCCTCAAAAAAGTCCCCTGACGTGATAAGAAAAGGAAGAGAATGCAACGCATTCTCTGCCTTTTCTCTTTGCAAGCACTGCATTTATGTCCGCAAACGCAAAATACGGCATATCTCCTTCGAGATATGCCGTATTTTGGCAAGCTGTCCTCCAAGACAACACTCTGTCAAACAGCCTTTTAAAGCACCTTGGCGAGAAAGCCCTTCAGGCGCTCGCCCTTGGGGTTGCCGAAGATCTCCTCGGGAGAGCCCTCCTCGGCAATGACACCGCCGTCCATAAAGAGCACGCGGTCTGCCACCTCACGGGCAAAGCCCATCTCGTGGGTCACGATGACCATGGTCATCCCCTCGCCAGCCAGCTGCTTCATCAGATCCAGCACCTCGCCCACCATTTCGGGGTCAAGCGCCGAGGTCGGCTCGTCAAACAGCATCACCTTAGGGTTCATTGCCAGTGCGCGCACGATGGCAATGCGCTGCTTTTGTCCGCCCGACAGCGTAGAGGGATAAACATCTGCCTTATCGGCAAGACCGATGCGGGCAAGAAGCTCCTCTGCCTTTGCACGGGCCTCGGCCAGGATCCTTTCCTTGGTCGTGGTGATCTCGACCTTTTCCTGCTTGTTCTTGCGGAACAGGTTGGTAAGGGGCAGGAAGAAATTGTGCATCTTGGTACGGCGCAGATTGCGCTTTCCCACGTATACGGGAGCCAGCATGATATTTTCAATTACGGTCTTGTTATTAAACAGGTTGAACTGTTGGAACACCATACCGATCTTTTCGCGGTGCGTGTTGATGTTGACCTTGTGATCGGCAAGATCCTCGCCGTCAAAATAAATCGAACCGGATGTGGGATCCTCCATACAGTTAAGGCAACGCAAAAACGTGGACTTTCCGCTGCCGGAGGGACCGATGATGGCAACCTTTTCGCCCTCGCGAATTACCTCGTCGATGGCATTCAAAACAAGCAAAGAGCCGTACCGCTTGGTAAGCGCCTTGGTTTCGATCATAACAGAATTAGTTGCGGCGTTCACTTTTTGCAAGTCTCCTTTCCATCAATTTGATCAGTGTTGCGATCAGTGCCACGATCACGATATACAATGCCGCCATCACAAGATACGGGATCATATATTCGTACGTATTGTTGCCTTGATCCTGGAAGGCCTTGGTGATATCCACCGCACCCACGTAGCCCACGATGGCGGTTTCCTTGATCAGGGTGATAAATTCGTTACCCATCGTCGGAAGAATGTTCTTCACCGCCTGCGGCACCACGATCTTGATCATGGCCACCGGGAAAGGCAGGCCGACCGCTCTTGCGGCCTCCAACTGACCGGGATCCACCGATTGGATACCGCCGCGCATAATTTCCGAAATATATGCACCGCTGTTCAAGCCAAAGATCAGCACACAGGAGGCAACGGGATCCAAATGCACACCCAAAAGGGGCAAGAGAATGTAATAGCCGAGCAAAAGCTGCACCACGATAGGCGTACCGCGGAAGAAGGCCACGTAGACCGAGCATACCTTCTGCGCATAGCGAGTTATCTTTTTGTAAGGCGGGATCACGCGCACAACGGCGATCAAGGTACCGATCAGAGATCCGATCAAAAAGCCGAACAGCGTGATAAGTCCCGTATTTTTCATACCGTTCAGCAGAAGCTTATAGCCCTGATTTACCACGAAATAATTGTAAAAAAAGCCCCACTTTTTGGCAAAGTTGAAGCGATCGGCAATGGTCAGGGCAAGGAAAACACCGCCCACTGCCACAGCAAGGATGACCAGCGCGTCCACCCAATGCTTTTTGATAAATTTTTTCATAACAGTTCCCTTTTTTCTTGTATTTAACAGCTCTTATAAACGCAGAGAAAGCAAGGCGGGGGTTCCCGCCTTGCTTTTTATACGCTAAGCTCAGTTGGCAGCGTTGATCTTCTTTACGATCTCCTTAGCGGGACCCTCATCGATCACCACGTAGGAAACGTTGCCGTTCAGAATGTTCTGCACAGCCAGTGCACCGGTGTTGTAGCCAACGGTATCAAAGCCAAAGCCGTCGAAGCCCCAATCGGCATCGCCCTTGCAGTAAAGCTCGCCCGTGGTACCGGTCTGTACGCCAACCTTAACATCCTTGCCAAAGTCCTTGAAGATCTTTTCCACGTCCTCAACGGTCTTGCACTCGTCAAACTTCGTGTCGTTGTCAGCAACGATCAGCATCTGGGATGCATCGTAGTAGGGGGTGCAGAAATCAAGGATCTCCATGCGCTTCTCGGATACGGTCAGGCCTGCTGCTGCGATGTCGCAGATGCCGCCGGTAACGGCAACCTCTTGGCCATTCTCGTCCTCGTAGGTACCGCCCTGTGCGGAAACGGACAGACAAACTGCATCAAAGTTCATATCGTTGATGTAAAGCTCCTTGCCAAGATAGGTAGCAAAGGCAGCCATGATCTCCATGTCCACGCCGTAATAGTTCACGCCCTCCTTGTATTCAAAGGGAGCGAATGCGGCGTTGGTAGCCACGATCAGCTGGCTGCCGTCGGTCTTCATCTCAGCGGCGGAGACCACGGGAGTGGGGGTGCCGTCACCAAAGTACTTGTTCACGATTTCGTTGAACTTGCCGTTGGCCTTGATCTCGGTCATAAAGGTGTTGAGCTTGTTCAAAAGCTCGGTATCGCCCTTCTGAACAGCAAAGGCGTACTCCTCTTCGGTCAGCTTGATCTCGATGACCTTAACGCCCGTAACGGAATCACCGCAGGATGCAAAGCAAAGCGCGCAGGTAGCCAGCATCAGAACGACCAGCACAAGAGATATCATTTTTTTCATAATAAGGTCTTCCTTTCCTATTGATAATAGTACGGCCTTTCGCCAATACCAAGTATAGCGCATAAATATGCACTTGTCAAGCCCTATTTTGATTTTTTGGCGGGTTGCCCACATTCTTGCTTCAAACATCATTTCTCCCACACATATTTTATACAAAACAACGAAAAAATCGGGAGGCTGTTCTTTACACAGCCTCCCGAATCAAAGATTTTTATTCGTTTTTTGTGCATATATTCAACAAAAACCAAGAAAATACAAGTTTTGCGAAAATTTATTCAGCCGCCTGCCTATCTGCCTCGCCACACACCGCTTCGTACAGCTGCGCGGCCAACTCTTTGCAGGGGGCATCGGCATTGACCGAGAGATCACACAGCTCCTCGTTGCGAAACTCATCGTCAAGTGAAAGGATACGGCAGGTTTTGTCCTTTTCATTCATCTCGCGACTGACGATATCGAGGATCACATTCTCCCGCCGACGGCGCAAAAAGACAAGCATCGCCCGCTCACGGTAGCGGTTTTTCAGGGTCAGCGCACCGCAGATATCGATCGGAATGACCGCCACGTGACCCCGTTGCAGGATCGAGTCGATCTCGCAGGCCTCGGTGCCGAAATGGTGGCCGCTGTATACAGTGGTCTCCAGGAACGCGCCCTTCTCGGCGCGGGCAATAAACTCCCCCTCGGTGAGGAAGTGGTAATCGGTCTCGCTCTCCTCGGCACGGCGCGGGCGCGTGGTAGAGGTGATGGGCTTTTCAAAGCCGTCATAAGAGAGCAGCTCGCGGGCCACGCGATTTTTGCCGCTGCCCGTCGGCCCCACCAGGCAAAGCACACCGCCCTCCTTGAGGTCGGGAGCGGAATCCGAGAAGGAATGGCGGATCATCTCCACCAGGTGGAGAAAATCGGCATAGGAATTGACCGAAAGCAGCCCCGACAGGTGGGTGTTCCAGGGCTTGCGAAAGAGCACGGGATAGGCCGCAGGCGAGTGAGCGATGTTGTGCGCGCCGTCATCCAACAGGATATCGAGATGCACCAGATCCTTTCTGGTGCCAAGCAAAATGTTTTCGGCGGGCACCTCGGGGAAATCCGCGCGCAGCCGCAGTGCGCGGGCACTCATGCAGGCAGGCGGCACGGCGGACACGAAAAAGACATCGGCCACAAGCGAGAGCGCGCGCACGAACTCACGAGCCCCGCAAAGCACGGGCTGCTCGCGCACGAAATCGGGGTCGGAGAAATAGCGGATGCGGCGATCCACCAGGCTGTCTCCCTCTCCCCAGCTTTTGATATCGTGGATCGTAAGAGGCGGCTCGATCCCCTCCTCGGCATTCAGGCGTGCGAGGGCGAAACCGTTGCAGTCATACAGAATATCGTCTACATCAAGGCCGATGCGAAGTCGGTATTTTTTCATAAGTAAGCTCCTCGTTCAAAGCATTTTGGAGGAGGGCGATCAGCCCTCCGAAAACATGGTGCTCTCCCCCGCGATACTGTCCTGCGGGGTCTCCATGATCATCTCATAAAGCGCGTCGGCAAACAGAGTGTGCATCTCCGAGGTGGGGTGGTTGATGCGGTTGGCCAGAAGCGCCGTGGTATCCTCCGTTTTAGAGAGCTCCTTCCATTTGGAGTAGCAATCGCACACCCGCACGCCAAGCTCACGGGCCAGCGCCACGGCCGCATAGATAAATTGATCCATTCTGCCGCTATTTTGCATGTCGGCGGTCTTGTGGGCATAGTCCCGGTGCTGCACGGGGGTATCCTCCGCCACATAGGTATTGAGCATATTGGGGGTGAGAAAGATCACGTCAAGAGAGCGGGCAAGACATCCGTCGAAGATCTCGCGCAGGGCACCGAGGTAATCCTCCAAGGTACTGTTGACATCATTGAGGCCAAAGCAGACGATGACAAGGTCGGGATCGTGGTTGAACACCTGTGTCGGAAGCTTTGCCACCGAGCCCTTGGCGGTGATACCCCCGACCGAGCAATTGATCATATTGACGGGGATGTAGTCACGGTAGGCGTTGAGCTTCTTTTTCAGGCGGTTCCAATAGACATTCTCATAATCGATATAGCCGTTGACCGCGCCGTGGGACACGCTGTCACCGAGAATGACCACGTTGATGGGTCCGTGGGCCTCAAGCCCCTTTCGGTCAAGCAAAATTTTTTCCGCGATCTTCATAAGGCACCTCTTTTTTGGGGGGCTCTGCCATCCTCCCCTTTTATTATGTATAGTGTAGCATACTTTACGCCGCGTGTCAATTGGAAATCCGCGCGGCAAGCGCGAAAAAAGGAGCTTTTGCCTGTAGGTAAAAGCTCCTTTTTTCTGGCACGGTCAAGAAACGCGCGGGAATGGCTTTCCCCCAAAGAGGGCGGCGGCATTTTCTACGAAGTCTTCAAATACGAGGTTGCGGCTGCGCGAAAGTGATTTCGGGGGATTCAGGTGTATCTCGTACATCCAGACGCCGCGATAACCGATCTCTTGAAGCGTTGAAAGCATTTCTGCCCAATTGATCACGCCCTCGCCCGGTAACCAATGCGCTTCGTCAAGACGATCGTAGTCCGACACGTGCAACGTGACGATCTTATCGGACAGCGTTTTCATAAAATCGACATTGCTATCGGTCAAAAGGTGGTTGGTGTCAAAGCAGACGCGTAGCTTGTCGTTGGCGCCAAGCAGCCTTTGCACCTCTGCCGCCGTGTTGCCTAAGCAGGTACGCGGCAAGTCTTCTACACAAACAATGGCACCGTGACGATGTGCAAGCTCAGCCAAGGCGTCAAGGCTTTGCATCGAATATTTGATGCGCTCCTCGCGCTTGTCGGGGGTGATCGGCTCGCCGCTGGCGTGGATGACGAACTTGTCAATACCGATGTCTGCGCCCTTCTTAATCAGCTCCTCGTCAAGGCGCATGGCATATTCGCGGATCTCGCGATTCTCTGAGGAAATGTCGATCACCTCAAAGGGTGCAAACGGCAGATGATAGGACCAAAGTTTTATCCCATAACGTCGGGAAAGCTCCAGCATTTTTTTGTGATCAAGTGTTTGGTGCATCTCCAACCGCATAGACATTTCGATGTTCTTGATGCCGTTTTTCGCAAGCTTTTGAAAATTCTCCTCCGAGAGAGGAAAGCCGCAGCTTGATACTCCGATTTGGTACATGACCCGCCACCTCCGTTTTTGGTGCTATCACCATTATAGTATAAAAAATTGGTTCAGTCAACCAAAATATTGCTTGCTTTCATAACAATATTGAGTGACGAATTCGTCACGCAAATGCGCCCTGCGCATTTGCCGGCAAGAACGCAAACGTTCTTGCGACCACGCGGCGTCCCGAAGGGCCGCCGCGCACCAAAACAAAAGACCCGCCACAAGGCGGGAGGTCATTGGGAGTTCAAAACACAGCACCGCGGGTGGACGGCGCATTTTTCAACGCGCCTATTCGTCACGTAAATGCGCTAGCGCATTTA
>JAZNFZ010000057.1:0-6707 GCA_045576195.1 Eubacteriales bacterium
GCTTCGCAAACGTTATGATATAATCGCCTTGTTACTTCAAGCTGTGCCGAAGGCACATCATAACTTGGCGTAGCCAATCATAACTCTAAACTCGCCGCAGGCGATTATAACTGCGTAGTGCCCTTAAGGGCACTACGCTAAACGGCGGTTCTTTTTTTTATTCCTTTTCGATGACGCGGAAGAGCGATTCGGTGGTTTCGCACACACAGAAACAATCGGCCGCCACGGGAGAAATGAAGCCCTTAAAGAGATCCGAGCCGATCACCGAAAGCATATTGTCCCAAAAGCCGTTGATGTTGTAGAGCACAATGGGCTTGTTGTGGCGTCCCAGTACCTTCAGCGTCAGGATCTGGAAAAATTCGTCAAAGGTGCCGATGCCGCCCGGTACGATCACAAAGGCATCTGCCTTTTCCTCCATAATGGTCTTGCGTTCTGCCATGGTGTCGGTGGAGATCAGCTCGGTGCAGCAGGGGAAAACAGGCTCAAGGGTGTGCATAAAGTGGGGGGTGACACCAATGATCCGCCCGCCCTTCTCGGAAACGCCCCGCGCCGCAGCGCCCATCAGGCCCGTGGAGCCCGCGCCGTAGACCATACAGTGGCCGCGGGCGGCAATGGCGCGCCCCAGCTCCTCGGTGCGCTCGATATAAATGCGGTCAATGCGGTCACTGGCCGCGCCGTATAATGTAATGTTCATATTTGGTTCTCCTCCTCAAGCATTCTTTATCAATATAGCAGTCGGGTAAAAAAAGGTGCGGGAACGCGGCAGCAAAACCCCGTGCGGAAATGGGGAAAAATAAGAAAAAAGCACCCATTACATTCAGTATACCATAAAAACGGCGATTTTACAAGTGCGACGGGCGGATTTTTCGGCGCGGCGCGGGAAGGGGCAAAACGGACTGTTTTCTTTTGCCCGCGGCGGGGTATTCTAAGATGTGAGAGGGGCTTTTGCAGAGCGGTGTCCCAAAACTGTTTTTTTGTGGAAGAAGTGCTCTTTTTTATTGACAAAGAGGGAAAAGAGTACTATAATATTCTTAATGAAATACTCATTAAACTACCCGAGAGGAGGATCTTACAGTGACTGTCACAAAGGAGAGCATTATCGGCGACGTGCTGGATTTCAACCCCGGCACCGCAAAGTTTTTCTTTGAGATCGGCATGCATTGCCTGGGTTGCCCCGCATCCCGCGGCGAGTCGATTGCCGATGCTTGCGCCGTTCACGGCACCAATGCAGATGAGCTTGTGGAAAAGCTCAACGCTTTTTTGTCTGCACAATAAAGAAACGGGGAAGGAGTTGAGCGTGCATTTGCGGGCTTGGCTCCTTTTTCGCATAAAGGAGAATGCACCATGACGGTATTGGATTTATATCGCTTTTTGGAAAATAGATTGCCAAGGCAGCTCTCGGCGGGGTGGGACAATGACGGGCTTTGCTGCTGCCCCGATGAAAAGAGAGAGGTGCGGCGCGTGCTGGTGGCGCTGGATGTGACCGAGCAGACGGTGGATGCCGCCATTGACGGGGGCTTTGATGTGGTGCTCTCGCACCACCCGCTGCTCTTTCGGGGCGTGAAGGAGCTGACTCCGTTTTCGGGCACTGTGTCGCGCAAGCTGCTGCGCTTGGCGCGGGCGGGTGTGGCGGCCATGAGCTTTCACACCAGGCTCGATGCGGCAGAGGGCGGCGTCAACGACATCCTCGCCGCGCTGCTGGGGCTTGAGAATGTGCGCGCCTTCGGGCCTGCGGGCGAGGTGCCCTGCGGCCGTGTGGGCGAGCTGAAAGCACCGATGGCGGCCTGCGAGGTCGCGGCACTTGTGAAAAAAAGCCTTGGGACGGAGTGCGTTTTGCTTGCAGGCGCGGGCGAGGTGAGGACCGTGGCCGTGCTTGGCGGCGAGGGCGGTGACTACATCGATGCCGCGGCGGCAGCGGGCGCTGACCTCTTTGTTTCGGGCAGGCTTGGCTACCACCGTATGCTGGATGCTGCCGAGGAGGGACCATGCCTTGTCGAGGCGGGGCATTATGCCACCGAGTTCCCCGTTTGCGCGCATCTGGCCGCGCTTTTGAAGGAGGCAGACGCGACCCTGCAGGTTGAGGTCGTGCCGTCTGCCGTGATACAAATTCTTTCATGAAAGGAATACCGTTATGACCTATGTTGTGGCAAATTTGCACGGTGAGCTTGCAAAATACAGAGAGCTGCTGAAGGCGATCCGCTTTTGCGACCGTGATGTGTTATATGTGCTGGGCGATGTGGCCGATTTCGGCGAGGAGGCAGTGGAGCTTCTCACCGAGCTCAGCATGAGCGAAAATGTCTATCCCGTGGCGGGCGAGCACGATTTCAAGGCGTTGCGGATGCTGGCCAAATTTGATCGGCTTTTGAAAAACGGGGAAATGCCCGATGCCGATTTTTCAAGGGAAATGTCGGAATGGGTGGCAGAGGGCGGTATGCCCACGCTTTCGGGCTTCCGCGCGCTGGATGCCGATATGCGCGAGGGTCTGCTTGACTATCTGTCGGAGTTTGCGCTCTACGAGGAGGTAGAGGCGGGCGGCACCTCTTATCTACTGCTGCACGCGGGCATCAGGGATTTTGATGCCGCGCGTGAGCTTGACGACTATGAGCCCGAGGATTTCTTTACCGCTCCTGCAGAGCAGGCCTATTTTGACGACCGCGTGGTGGTGGTAGGCCATACCCCCACAGCAAGCGGGAAAATCGAGCGGGACGGGGGAGTTGTTCGCATTGATTGCGGCCTGAAGGATGGCGGCAGGCTTGGTTGCCTCTGCCTTGAAACGGGCGAGGAGTTTTATGTGTAAGAACAGAGAGGATCTCGCACCGTCCGCCGCCGTTTTGCAAAAAAATCAGGAAATTACGGTAGAGATCACCGACCTCAACAACCTGGGCGCGGGTGTGGGAAGAGTCCCCGACGGTCGCGCGGTGTTCGTGATGGGCGCCGTGGCGGGGGATTTGGTGCGTGCACAGATCATCAAGGTCAATAAAAGCTATCTGGTGGCGCGCCTTTCTGCGGTTCTGACCCCCTCCCCCCACCGCGAGGAGGGCTTTTGCAAGGCCCCTGCCTCCTGCGGCGGCTGCGTGTATCGCTATCTTTCCTATGAGCAGGAGCTTTTGCTCAAGCAGAGCTATGTGACCCACGCCTTTTTGAAGGCGGGGCTCTCGGAGGTGCAGGTGGAGCCCGTGCGCCACACGGGAGAGGTGCGGGGATACCGCAACAAGGCGGAATACCCCATCGCCGAGGGGAAAGAGGGGCTTTTTGGCGGATTTTATGCACAAAAGTCGCACCGTGTGGTGGGTAATTCCGATTGCAGCCTGCAGCCGCCCGTGTTTGGCGAGATCCTGCGCTTTTTCTGTGCTTTCTATACGAAAAAGGGTGTGAGCGCCTATGATGAGGAGAGCGGCAAGGGGCTTTTGCGCCATCTTTACCTGCGCGAGGGGCGGGGCACGGGCGAGTTGATGGTCTGCCCCGTGATCAATGGAAGACAGCTGCCTCACGCCCTTGAATTTGTGGGGGAGCTGCTTGCGGCATTTCCCCGCGTGGTGTCGGTGGTGGTCAATGAGAACACCGAGAGGACCAATGTGGTGCTGGGGAAAAAGTACCACACGCTATACGGAAACCCTTACATTGAGGATGTGCTGTGCGGCAAGCGCTTTCGCATTGCGCCCGCCTCCTTTTACCAGGTCAATCACGATGCCACCGAGCTGCTTTATGCCCTTGCCGCCGAAAAGGCGGCGCTCTCGGGCGGGGAGCTTTTGCTGGATCTTTACTGCGGCGCGGGCACCATCGGCCTTTCTATGGCAGAGCGGGTGGGCGAGCTGATCGGCATCGAGATCGTTGCCGATGCTATTCGTTGTGCAAATGGGAATAAGTCCTTAAACGGTGTGAAAAACGCGCATTTTTATTGCGGTGATGCTGCCAATGCCGAGGGGCTGCTTGCCCCCGTGGAGGCAGAGCGCGGCACGCTTCACCCCGATGTGGTGATCTTAGATCCCCCGCGCAAGGGCTGCGATGCGGCACTCCTTCGCTTTCTTGCCGACCGCGCCGTGCCGCGCATCGTCTATGTCTCCTGTGGCCCCGACTCCCTCGCCCGCGACTGCGCCATTTTGCACGGACTCGGCTACGAGATCGGCCCCGTCACGCCCGTTGACCTCTTTCCAAGAACAGGGCACGTCGAAAGTGTCGTCTGTCTGACGCGGTCAGACAAAGCGACGTGATATAACGCCTTACGGCGCGTGATATAGAACGCTTCGCGTTCGTGATATGCACCCTTCGGGTGCGTGATATGTCGCTTGCGCGACGTAAGGCGACGGCCTTCCACGCGCACAAAGTGCGCATATCACGCCGAGCAAAGCGAGGCTATATCACGCTTGGCTTTGCCAAGCATATCACGAAAGCCAACGGCTTTCCATATCACGCGCGACGCAGTTGCGCTATATCACTCCACCGTAGGTGGACCCAAAAGGAGTATTTATGGCTAAAACCTCACACGAACTCGCGATCGAATTTGCAGTTGAAATTACTGAATTGTGTTCAAAAATAAAGGGAAGACCTGAATACACAAAGCAACTTATTCGTTCTGCTTCTTCAATTAGCGCAAACATTGCCGAAGCTAAATATGCAGAAAGCAACGCGGATTTCGTACATAAGTTAGAAATTGCTCAAAAGGAAGCAAACGAAACCGAAACTTGGCTTAGTGTTTTGTGTAAGAGCGGAATAATTGATGAGCTCACTTTCAAATCCTTACGAAACAAGTGTGGTAAGATAAGAAGAATGTTGATTGCTTCAATTACCACCGTTAAGTCCAAAATGAACGGACAAACGTGATTTTTAAGTAAACCCCAAAAGTGCATTTTACAGCTGTTTGGTATAACATATCGAAAGGAGCAGCGCTTTGAAAGAAGAAAAGAACATTGTAGGAGCAATATCTGAAACCATTGCAAATGCTGTCGGTGATGAAGATTTTACTCTGCCGTTTGCAGCTTGGCAAACAAACGGCTCGCAATCGGGCGAAATCAATGCTGCTTATATTGAGGAAATCAAGGCGTATCAAGCTTCTCCCACTGCACCTTGCAATAAGACTACCGCACTCAAGCTCTTAAAGCGTTTTGCACGAAAGGATTTTCGAGAGTTTTGGACTACGCCTGTTCTTGAATACCTTCCTGCCGTCAGCGAGGGTACGATGAAGCTATGCGAAACTGTTTATCCGCACGATGAGGCGATATGCTATGCAAAAAAGTTAATTGCAACACTTTCGGTTAAAGAATTGGCAAAAGATTTTCTCTACGGTGTCGCACACAATGCGCCCGAATACAGAACCGCACTTGCTTGTTACTACTATATTAAAAACTTACCCGATCATGAATTTGAGAAAAAATACGTCGGATCGGTAGTCGGCAAGGACGGTGAATTTGAGGACAGATACAACGAAAATCGTTGCGAAATATGCCAATATCAGCATACTGTCAGCCAAGAGCCAAAGATGCAGTTTTGGTATATCAACGTTGATATGGTGCATTTCTATTTTAAAGCGTTCATTCCATTCAATTTTGATCTTAACACGGCAATTATATTTTTAGAAGAATACAAAACACTTCCGCACCCCATTCATTCCTTTGCGGATTACGAGCATTTCAAAAAAATTATGGAGGTCATAGAAAATTCACCTCAAAACACAACATCAGGAAAGCTACGCCGAGAATTGAAGCAATCCGGGCTTTTGACGATGACGATGGAGCAGATCGAAGCGTTTATTGATATGCTGGGGCATCTTAATATTTTACATTCAAACGACTCGTTTGGCGTTACTGCTGGACACATTTGTGAAAAAGACATGCTGTTACCGTTAAGCGACAGGGGGTATGCGGCTTATCCCGTAAACCGTTGGACGAGAAAATGCGGCATTGACTATGATAGCATTTCAATGCTGTTTGATGGAATTTATGACTCAAAATGAGACCTTTTGCTTTCACACCCCCCATTTTTCGACCATTTTGAGACCTTTTGCTCTCTTGACCCATGTCGAAAGTGTCATTTGTCTGACGCGGAAATAACCGCAAAACCCGTAGGGGCTGGCGCCCACGACAGCCCGTAACACGCATTTGAGGCTTCTCGGGACGTCGAAGGCGCCGTCCCCTACCCAAATCGGTGTTCAAAATTTAAAAATGCCCCAATTTTGCGTTGGGACAAATGTGAGTTTTGAGCAAGACTCGAAAGTTCAATTTACAGCAGCTTGGTATAACATATCGAAAAGAAAGGAGTTGCTATGTACGATATTCAAAGCAGATGGAAGCTTGAAGACGATGTTTTGAGATACTATGGTTTGAGAAATCAGCCCAATATGTTCAAAAATGCTGTTAAGCTTACCAAAAAGCAAAAAAATATCGTTGAAAAGCTCCCCTGTGATTTGACAGATGACGAAATTAGCATATTGAAAAATCTCATTGGCGCACAGATTGTGAAATCCGAAAGCAAGAGAGTAATTCCTTCTAATTTGGACGAAGCAAGATTTTGCACAACTTGTATAGCAAACGATTTTATGCTTCCGGGTATCGAATTTGATGCAGAGGGCAAATGTCCGATCTGTCAATCCGTAGAAAAGACAAAAAATCTGAAAAGCATCCTTCCAATCATGAATACATTCCCAAGAGCAAGGAAGTCGCGCTTTGACGTTGCCGTGTTTTATACGGGAGGCAAGGATTCTACATACTTAC
>JAZNFZ010000058.1:0-10300 GCA_045576195.1 Eubacteriales bacterium
CATGGGGGCACCGCACCGACAAAATATGAGAGAAAATGAAGCCCCCCCTGGGCAGAGGGCTCTGCCAAGGTGCGTTTTTTATACCGTTTTAGGTGATTTTGAATAATCTCGGTGCAAGGCGGGCATAATGCGGGCAAGGAAAGGGAGGGGTGTGCCTTGAGGAAGGAAAAAATGATGCTTTGCGCGGCGGGGGCGCTGTGCGCCGCCTCGGTTGGTGCGGCGGCTCTTTGCTCGGTGACCGAGCGGCTGCTGCAAATGGCCATTTACCGCGAGCCGCCGCGGGGAATGGGCAGAGCGAGGGGCAGGATCAAGCAGACCCCCGCCGATGCGGGCTTTGACCGCTGCCTTCTGCAATCGGCGAAGCGGCTGGAGGAGCGTACCGCGTGTGAGGAGGTGGAGATCACCAGCCGTGACGGGCTGCGGCTGGTGGGGCACTGGTGTCCCGTGAAGGAGCCACGGCGCGTGATCGTGGCGATGCACGGCTGGCGATCGGCCTGGTATCGGGATTTCGGGATGATCGCGGACTTTTGGTTTGACGATGGCTGCAGCGTGCTGTTTGCAGAGCAGCGCGGGCAGAACAAGAGCGGGGGAGAGTATATGACCTTTGGGTATTTAGAGCGCTATGATTGCCTGGATTGGGTGCGCTGGGTCAATGAAAGGATCGCGGGGGCGTATCCCATCTATCTGGCGGGCGTTTCCATGGGTGCCTCCACCGTGCTGATGGCGGCGGGGCTGGAGCTCCCCGACGGGGTGAAGGGGGTGATCGCGGATTGCGGCTTTACCTCGGCATATGAGATCTGGCAACACGTGGTGCGAAACAACCTGCGTCTGTCCCTCGCCTTTCACGGTGCGATGGTGGAGGAGCTTTGCCTGCGGCGGCTGCATACCACCGCAAGGGGGATCTCCGCGATCACGGCATTGAAGCGGACACGGGTGCCGATCCTCTTTATCCACGGCAGCGATGACCGCTTTGTTCCCATTGGGATGACCTATGAAAACTACAAGGCCTGCGCCGCCAAAAAGGAGCTTTTGGTGGTGCCCGGCGCGGGGCACGGGCAGAGCTATTTTTTTGAGCGGGCGCGGTACGAGGCGGCGGTCCGCCGCCTTTGGCAGAATGGGGATCTGGTGTTTCAAGGGGAGCGGCGTGCGGCGCAAGGACAGTAAAAAAGGCCGTTGGCTTGCCCTGCGACAGAGCAGGCAAGCCAACGGCTGCTTTTATTTGGTGCGGTCAAGGAAGTGGCGCTTGACTGCGGCAAAGGAGGCATCGCTGATCACGTGCTCGATGCGGCAGGCATCCTCGGTGGCGTTCTCCTCATCCACGCCAAGGGCCATCAGGGCCTTGGTGAGGATGGTGTGCCGCTCGTACATTTGCTCGGCCATCTGCCGCCCCGTGTCGGAGAGGGTGATGTAGCCCTCGCCGTCTACCGAAATATAGGCTTCCTTTTTGAGGATCCCCAGTGCGCGGCTGACCGAGGGCTTGGTATAGCCGAGATAGGCGCCGATGTCGATGGCACGGATCCGCTCACCCTTCTGGGATAAGACGAAGATCGCCTCCAGATACATTTGTCCCGATTCGTGCAGTGCCATAAAACGCATCCTCTCATTCGTGAATTTTTGCGGTTTTTTGGGGGGTGTCCGATTTCTTTCATCTATTATAACACATTACTTTGGGTTTTGCAAGAGCAAAAAAGCTCTTGGCAAGGGTTGTTTGTGCAAATTGGCAATTTTGGTTGGCGGTGAGCCCACTCTGCTTTGTCAAAGTGAACGAAAATGAAAAAAGTAAGCCGAAAAGATTGACATTTTCTGTGAAAAGGACTATAATAGACTACGGTTAGCAGATGCTAACCAAGAAAAATGTCGGTGAGGTGAGCTTGCGATGAACCTTCGTGAAGCACAGGATGGAAAAGAGTATATCATAAGCAAAATTGAGACCGACGATGAGGAGCTCAATGCCTTTTTGTTCTCCCTTGGCTGCTACAGCGGGGAGGCCATTACCGTGGTGCGCCATCTTAAGGGCGGCTGCATTGTGGCCATCAAGGACGGAAGGTATAACATTGACAATCAGCTTGCTGAGGCGATCATTGTGTGACCCGAGGGGGAAGGCAACACATCGCATCTGCGGCGGGCTGATTGTTTTTTCGGCAAACGGTTAGCGGTCGCTAACCGCAAAAAACAGTATTCTATCCGCAAGGATTTTATATAAGGAGGAGACCCAAATGAGAATTGCTTTGGCGGGCAATCCCAACTCAGGCAAGACCACTATGTACAATGCCCTGACCGGACAAAGCGAGAAGGTGGGAAACTGGGCGGGCGTTACCGTGGACAAGAAGGAGCACCCCATCAAAAGGACGTATGCGGGCAGCGCACAGCTGATCGCCGTGGACCTTCCCGGTGCATACTCTATGTCACCCTTCACCAGCGAGGAGAGCATTACCAGCTCTTATGTGAAGAAGGAAAACCCCGATGTGATCATCAACATCGTGGACGGCACCAATCTCAGCCGCAGCCTTTTCTTCACCACGCAGCTTCTTGAGCTTGGCATTCCCCTGGTGGTGGCGCTCAATAAGAGCGACCTCAACGACAAGAAGGGAAATAAGATCGACGCGAAGGCACTTGCCGACCGTCTCGGCTGCCCCGTTGTGGAAACCGTTTCCACCTCGGCAAAGGGCCTGAAGGCGCTGGTTGAGGCGGCTGCCTCTCTGGTGGGCAAGACCGTGACCGCCCCCTATCATCAGGGTGATGTTGATCTTGGTGACAAGGCCGCCGTGGAGGCCGCCGACAGAGCGCGCTTTGCATTTGTCAACGGGATCGTGGAGAAGGTTGAGATCCGCAAGGTCTTCACCAAGGATAAAAACATTGGTGACAAGATCGACAATATTCTGACCAACAGATGGCTCGGCATTCCGATCTTTGCCCTTGTTATGTGGGCGGTATTCTGGATCTCCCAGGCGGGCCCCGGTGTTTGGCTTGCCGAGGGTCTTGACATTGGTGAGACCCACCTTTGGGGTCTTGTGGATTGCATTGGCTGGTTCAAGGAGGTCGTGGCAGGCTGGCTTGAGGGCGCTCACGATCTGATAAGGGCCATTATCCTTGAAGGTATTATCGAAGGTGTTGCTGCCGTGGTGGGCTTCCTGCCTCTGGTCATGGTGATGTACTTCCTTATCGCCCTTCTTGAGGATTGCGGTTATATGGCGCGCGCTACCGTGGTGCTGGACCCCATCTTTAAGAAGGTTGGCCTCTCGGGCAAATCCGTGATCCCCTTTATCATCGGCACGGGCTGTGCCATCCCCGGTGTTATGGCTTGCCGCACCATCCGCAACGAGCGCGAGCGCAGGACCACCGCCATGCTGGCTCCCTTTATGCCCTGCGGTGCCAAGCTCCCCGTGATCGCCCTGTTTGCAGGTGCCTTCTTCGGTGAGTCCCAGTGGGTGGGCGTGACCATGTATTTTGCGGGCATCGTCATCATTCTTCTGTGTGCGCTGCTCGTCAATGCACTCAACGGCTACAAGGCAAGAAGATCCTTCTTCATTATTGAGCTTCCCGAGTATAAGGCACCCTCCCTCCTTCAGGCACTCAAGTCGATGTGCCAGAGAGGCTGGTCCTACATCGTGAAGGCGGGTACTGTTATTCTCGTATGTAACTTCGTTGTTTACATGATGCAGACCTACGGCTGGAACCTCAAGGTCGTGGAGGATCCCGCAAATTCGATCCTTGCCACCATTGCCACACCCATTGCCTATGTCATCGCTCCCATTGTGGGCGTAGCGCTCTGGCAGCTTGCAGCAGCGGCCGTTACGGGCTTTATTGCAAAGGAGTGTGTAGTCTCCACTCTTGCAACCGTATTTATGTTTGAGCATCTGATCAACGAGGATCTTGAGGCGGTGGGCGCCATCGGTGCCTCCAATATGGGCGGCATTTCGACGGTGGCAGGTCTTGCGTTCCTGATGTTCAACCTCTTCACGCCTCCTTGCTTTGCGGCCATCGGTGCGATGAACGCCGAGATCAAGAGTAAGAAGTGGCTCTTTGCAGGTATCGGACTGCAGTTTGCGGTGGGCTACACCGTTGGCTTCCTGGTATTCTTCTTCGGCACGCTCTTCACGGGTGGCAGCTTCGGTGCAGCTTGGATGCCCATTGTCGGTTGGGAGATCGTTCTCGCCATTGCTGCGATCTTTACGGTGATGATCATCAGAGCGAACAAGCAGCGTAAGGCAGAATACGCTCTTAGTGCATAAGTATGAATATTGTGGATTATATCGCGATCGCCGCCATCGTGCTGATCGTTGGAGCGTCGGTCTTCTACATCATTCGCGCCAAGCGTCGCGGAGAAAAATGTGTCGGATGCCCCTATGCCAAGCAATGCGGCGGCCATTGCAGCGGCAGCTGCGGCGGCAAGGAGCCCCGCGACGGGAGCCGAGATTGAGAGCAGGGGCGAGCTTATAAAAAACGAGGGCTGGCAGAAATGAATCTGTCAGCCCTCAAAATTTGCATTGCAGTAGGCAAGGAAAAGCCAAATCGGTTGAAAAGTTCATCAGGATATGATATAATAATCTCATTGAAAAACAAGAATTTGACGAAAACTATAAATGTTAACGCTCGTTGCGGAATTGCTACGGTCGTGTATAGACAATCAAAGGCAAAGCTGTTAAACTAATGGCGTAAGGAGGTACTTATGACGCTGTCGGAAAAGCTTTATAACTTGCGCCGTAAACAAGGATTATCCCAAGAAGCTCTTGCCGAGAAACTGAATTGTTCAAGACAAGTGATTTCAAAGTGGGAAAACGGAACGACATCCCCCGATGCCGAAATGCTACAAAAATACAGCGAACTTTTCGGCGTCAGTATAGACTATCTCGTTAAAGAAGATATTGAAGAACCAACAAGCGTGCAGCCTGCCGAGAAGATCAATGGAAACAAAAAACTTCTCGGTATATTAGGCCTTGTGATTTCACTTTTAGGATGCGTTTCGCTAATCGTGTTTGGTGCTATTTCGGTATTTAGTTCTGAAACCGCTGACAAAATAGCACAGTCATCTATGATAGTCATTGATGGCACATTTATTGCAATGCTGGTATCGGTGTTGTTTGTGGTCTTTGGAGCTATAATACTTATCAAAACAATGAAACAGAAGTAGGAGGTTTCAATGAAAAAGTTATCAACGATATTTGCAGCACTTGCAATATTACTTACAAACATTATGTGCGTTGTGGTAACCTATAACTGCACAGTTCTTCGATATGCACCCGGTAATAGCGCACCTTGGGATGTAGGACTACTTTTTGCTATCCCATTCGTGATTGGAATAATTGTTTGTTCCATCGTTTCACACATTGCAAAGAAAAAAGGCAAATAATCTAAATCAAACAAATTCCAATCTGTCGTGTGGAGAGCGATGGTAGTTATTTTGTGAAAAATATTGACATTAACGGCAAAACATGATATAATTACAAAAAATAACGATGAAAAAAGGAACCAGCTGACTGCAGAGGACGTTGGTTCTTTTATGCTTTTTTGAGGATAATCTTATGATTGGAAAAAAGAAATTTGCACTCTCAACCACGCAGATCATATTGCTCAGCTTCCTTTTGACCATTCTCGTAGGAAGCGCGTTGTTGGCATTACCGATCAGTTCAGCCACAGGCGATGCCGTGCCGTATCCGGATGCGCTTTTTACGGCAACGACCTCTACCTGTGTGACGGGACTCGTTACGCTTCCCACGGTGTCAACGTGGAGCGTATTTGGGCAGATCGTCATTCTGCTTCTCATACAGATCGGCGGTCTTGGCATCATCACCATTATGTCGGGACTGGTGCTTCTTCTCAACAGAAAAATGGGAATCGGTGACCGATTGCTCATTCAGGATGCCTTCAATCTCAATACGATGTCGGGACTTGCAAAATTCGTTAAGAACGTATTGCTCGGCACGCTGATCATTGAAGGAGTCGGTGCTGTCCTGTATATGCTTGTGTTCGTTCCCGAGTTTGGGGCTGCGGGCATCTGGATATCGGTGTTCAATTCAGTCTCCGCTTTCTGTAATGCCGGTATTGACATTATCGCGGAAAACAGCCTTTGCAATTACGCAACCAATCCCTTGATCAATATCGTCACCTCTGCGCTCATCATTCTCGGCGGTCTTGGCTATATTGTTTGGTGGGACGTGCTTCGTGTCGCTCGGAGCCGATCTCCGAAGAATCGCAAAATATTCAGACATCTGACATTGCATTCAAAGATTGCTATTACCGTTACCGCAGGCCTTATTCTTGTCGGTGCAATTCTCATATTTGTTTTTGAATATGCAAACCCATTGACCATCGGCGGAATGTCCCTCTTTGATAAAATTCAAGTATCCTTCTTCCAGTCGGTCACCACAAGAACCGCCGGTTTTGCTACAATTCCGCAAGAGAATTTGACAAACGCTTCCGCTGCCGTATCTATTATCTTGATGCTGATCGGCGGCTCACCCGTGGGAACGGCAGGCGGTATGAAAACCGTAACCATCGCCGTCCTTATCTGCTCGGCATTGGCTACCATTAGAAATAAGAACAGTGCAACCTTGTTCGGTCGCCGTATTTCCGAGGGATCGGTGAAAAAGGCAGTTGCCGTGGCGGTAACATTTCTTATGATCTGCGCCGCGTCAACCGTGCTTTTGATGGCAACGAGCAATGCATCCGCCCTTGATGCAGTCTATGAAACGGTCAGCGCGACGGCAACCGTCGGACTTTCAAGAAATCTGACGGCAACGCTGAACACCTTTGGAAAGCTTATCATCATTGTAACCATGTATTTCGGCAGAGTCGGCCCCATCTCACTTGCGGTGGCACTTGGCAGTAAAAACGAAAGTCAGAACGTCATTTCCGAGCCAACGGAAGATATCAGTATAGGATAAAGGAGAAGAATATGAAAGCAAAGAAAACATACGCAGTCTTCGGACTTGGAAGATACGGCACAGCCGTGGCAAGAGAGCTCGTAGAGAACGGGATGGAGGTTATCGCCGTCGATGCCGAGGAAAAAATCATCAACGATGCAGCGGCATATCTGCCCGTGTGCAAATGTGCCGATGTGACCGATGCGGAGGTCATCTCCCGTCTTGGAATCGGCAATATCGACACTGTCATCGTTTGTATGGCGTGTAATCTGGAAGCGAGTGTGATGGCGGTCACGCTTTGCAAGGAGGCAGGCGTTAAGAACGTTATTGCAAAATGTGCCAACGAGATGCAGCAAAAAATATTGCTTCGTGTGGGTGCGGACCGGGTGGTTTTCCCTGAAAACGAGTCTGGTATACGCCTTGCTAAGAACCTACTCAGCTCCGGATTTATTGATATGATCTCTCTGTCAAAGGATGTGTCTATGGTTGAGATCGATGTGAAGGACGAGTGGTGCGGCAAGAATTTAATTGAATTAAATCTCCGTAAAAAATACGGCTTCAACATTGTTGCTATCAAGAAAGGCGAGAAGGTCAACGTAAATATCAATCCCGAGCAGGTGCTTGATGCGGAGAGCTCGCTGATCGTTATTGCGAACACGGCAAAATTGGGGAAATTAAAATAAACCGTCAGGCTCCGATTTGTTGGGATGGCGAGTTAGAAAAGGGCTGGCAGAAGAAAAACTGTCAGCCCTCAAAATTTGAGTCGCAGAAAAGGGATTTTCAAAAAACTGAGAAAGAGCCATGGAAAATCCAATAAAAACCGAAAAAATTAGAAAAACATGTGGTCAGCTGAAAACATCTGATTTTGTGAAAAATATATAGAAAAACAGCCGAAAACAAGTCAAAAATGGCTCGTTTTCGGCTGTTTTTTTGGTCGCCCACATGCAACTTTATCCGAACACGGAATGTCTGTAAAGAGCACAGTTTTTGAGCCGTAGCCGAAGTATGAGAATTTCAGTGCAGGCGGATATTGGGATTTCAAGTTTGCCATGAACGATGAGGGGCGTATTGAATCTTATGAGCCGATCGATCACAGATATATTCACGTGACAGATCCAGAGCTAAAAAAGAAAGGCTTTTCACTTTTCAAAAAAGCAGAGGAAACCGCGTATCCCTGTCAGCGCTTGTCTCCTGACAAGGACGGTTTGTACGAGAGACTTGCCGTTTCTGCCTTGTCCGATCTTTCGGGTGCGTTCGCAAAAATCTCGGAACAAATATTTGAAAAATACGGCTTGATTGGGCGTGAATTGATCTTTTACGATGTTTCGCTCAAGTATATTCAAGCCTTATCGGGGAAAGAAGTGCCTGTTCGCTATCCCACATTCACGGAAGATCAAAGCATAAAAGTCAGAAATCTATATGACCTTTATCTGCTGATGTCAAAGCCCACTCCTTCCGCTGTGATACCCAACGATTTTATGCTTGGTAAAGATAACGGCGGTTTGTTGGTGTTTGGAAACAACGGAAGCGGAAAGACCGTGTACTTGCGCTCCATTGGCACAATGCAAATTCTCGCACAAGCGGGATTGCCCATTCCGTGTGAGTCAGCAGAGATCACGTTGTTTTCACAGCTTGCAACACAGTTTTCTGAAGCGGAAAAGGAATTTTGCGAAGGAAACGATGCAGGCCGCTTTGAGCAAGAAGTGCGCGAGCTTGCCGCCATGGTGAATAACTTAAAAAAGGGCTCGCTTGTGTACCTCAACGAAACCTTCCAAAGCACCGCCTACGCTGAGGGCGCAGAAGGGCTATATCATTTGTTAAAGCATTTTTCTGCACTTAATATCCGTTGGATACTGGTGTCGCATTTGCGGCAGATTGAAGAAAAGTTTGAGCCAAACGAAGCAAGCGTTTTGCATACGGCAGTGGGGTATAAGATTGGTTAAGATGCTTTTGTTTTACGAATTATGAGATGGAGAGAAAAATGTACAAGTCAAAAATGATGATTGTAATGCGCAAAGATTTAAAGATGCGAAAAGGAAAGATTGCTGCACAGGCAGGACACGCTTGTGTAGAAGCTGTATTAATGGCATTGCAAAAGGAAAATCGGCTAAACGATATTGAGGAATCGTCGGACGGAGTAGAATTAAATTGCGATAATAAAATCAACACCCCGCTTTCCGAATGGTTTCATTATGGTTGTGCTAAAGTGTGTGTATATGTTGACTCAGAAGCCGAGCTGTTAGATATAGCAAGAATTGCAACCGAAAAAGGTATCCTAACAGCAATAATTACAGATTCAGGAATGACAGAATTCCACGGAATACCAACAAAAACATGTTTGGCATTAGAACCCTTGCCTTGCGACATTGCTGATGAGTTGACGGGGCACTTAAACTTATACTGATTTTATCATAAGCGATACATTAACAAAGCCGCCGAGAGTAACCGTTTGGTCACCTTCGGCGGTGTTGTTATAGACTAATTCATAAATTTATGATATAATTATAAAAATCTCATTTCAAGTTCGAACCAAAATTAAACCTTTACGACTATATAGGTGAACGTTCAAAAGCATTCCGGAAAGCAGGTAAATTTATGACAAACGAGGAAATCATTCAATATTATGATTATCTGATAAGACTTGCGACGTCAAAATGCAACTCGCAAAATGATGCCGAAGACCTTGTAGGTGACACAATGCTTGCGGCTTTTGCCTATATGCACCGCGGCGGAACAATTGAACACCCTAAAACTTGGCTCACGAATACGCTTTACCATAAACATAATGATAACCTGAGAAAAAAGTATCGAGCTCCCGTTACGGTATGTTTGGACGAAAGTATTGAAGTTGCAGAAGAACAAGACGACGAATACTTCACTTCAGAAGAAGCATCAAGGATTCGCAAGGCGCTAAATCATCTAAGCTTTATTACACGCGAGGTTTTGATACGCTTTTATTTTGGGAATCAAAGTGTTTCGGATATTGCTGAAGGGTTGGGTATCCCCGAAGGTACGGTAAAAAGCCGATTGTCGGCAGGTCGCGATCAGATGAAGAAAGGACTTGAAACTATGGAAACAAGAGAGAACTATTTGCCCGGTGAGATGTGTCTGTCTTTTGGTGGCTCGGAAGGATTAAAGGGAGAACCAATGTCGCTTGTTGAGGGTGATCTGATCGCAACGAATCTTTTGATTCTTGCATATGACAAGCCTATTACGATCAGTGATCTTTCTAAATCAATCGGTATTCCTGCCGCTTATATTGAGCCTATCATTAAAAAGCTTGTGGATGGAGAACTGATGGTTCAGATGGATAGCGGCAAGGTATATACGGATTTTATTATTACAAGACCACAAAATTCTCTCAATAACTTCAAACCGCAGCTTGAATTTGCTCATAAGCACTTTGAAACAATATGGAAAATTATCGAAAGAATGTC
>JAZNFZ010000059.1:0-9847 GCA_045576195.1 Eubacteriales bacterium
CTCACAGAACGACATGGCTACGATCCGACTTCTCATCCTCGTCTTTTTTGGCGGCCTTGCTTTGCAGCATCATATCCTTGACCTTCATCAGTCTTGTGATATTGCCGCGCTCGTTCTCGTCCAGCTTCATCCGAATGGTGCGGATGGCCTCAAGATAGCGGGGCATCATAATATGCTCTAAGGCGTTGACGCGGCGGCGGGTGCGCTCGATCTCCTCGGCCAGCAGCGAGGCCTCCTTTTCTAATTCCGCCATACGAAGCATGGGGGAAAGCAGATCGCCAAGCTCGCGCACCGCGCTGTCAAGCTCGCCCGAGGTAAAGGCGAAGCCGTAATTGATGCTCTCTGCCCCCTTGGTCTCCATATGAAACACGGGCACCGTCACGCTCATACGGTTTGCCTCGGTCACCGTCAGCTCGCCCTCCTTGCGGGGGAGCAGCAGCGCCTCCTGCATCGCGGCAGGGGTCATCACCGCCGCCGCCACCGAAAAGCTGCCGTACACGCGCATCAGCGACCGCTCCACATCCGCGCGGAGCTCCTTATCCTCACGCACCACCTCAAGAAAGCGCTTCATCAGCTCGTCGCGCTTGTCCTTGAGCAGCTTGTGACCGCGGCGGGCGGTGGCATAACGCCCCTGCAGCTTTTTCAGCTCCATACGGGTGGGGTTTTGGGAAAGTTGTGCCATATTCTGCCCCCTTTTTTAGCTTCCCTGCCAGTATTTTTGCAGCAGGTGGGGCTTAATGCGCTTCATCTCGCTCTTGGGCAGGATGGCCAGCAGCCGCCAGCCGAGATCCAGCGTTTGCTCGATGGAGCGATCCTCATAAAAGCCTTGATTGATATATTCCGCCTCAAAGGCATCGGCAAATTGGGCATAAAGCCTGTCCACGGGGGTGAGCGCCGCCTCACCCAGCACCACCATCAGCTCCTTGGCCTCCTTGCCGCGGGCATAGGCGGCAAACAGCTGGTTCATGGTGTCGGCGTGATCCTCGCGGGTCTTGCCCGCGCCGATGCCCTTGTCCTTCAGACGCGAAAGCGAGGGCAGCACGTCCACGGGGGGCAGGCAGTTCTTGCGGTAAAGCTCGCGGGAAAGAATGATCTGACCCTCGGTGATATAGCCCGTAAGGTCGGGAATGGGGTGAGTTTTGTCGTCCTCAGGCATAGAGAGGATCGGGATCATGGTGATCGATCCCTCGCTGCCCATCTTGCGGCCCGCACGCTCGTACATGGTGGCAAGGTCGGTGTAAAGGTAGCCCGGATAGCCACGGCGACCCGGCACCTCCTTGCGGGCGGCGGAGACCTCGCGCAAGGCCTCGGCGTAGTTGGTGATGTCCGTCATAATGTCCAGCACGTGCATATCGCACTGAAACGCCAGATACTCGGCGGCGGTCAGCGCCACACGGGGCGTGGTGATACGCTCGATGGCGGGGTCGGAGGCCAGATTGACAAACATCACGGTGCGGTCGATGGCACCCGTCTTTTTGAAGTCGGAAATGAAGAAATCCGCCTCCTCAAAGGTGATACCGATGGCGGCAAACACCACGGCAAAGCGGGAGTCCGAGCCGCGCACCTTGGCCTGGCGCGCGATCTGCGCCGCCAGGTTGGCGTGAGGCAGACCCGAGCCCGAAAAGATCGGCAGCTTCTGACCCCGTACCAGGGTATTCAGTCCGTCGATCGACGAAACACCGGTTTGAATAAACTCGGAGGGATAGTACCGCGCGGCGGGGTTAATGGGCGCGCCGTTGATATCCATGGAGCGCCCCGTGGTGATGGGTGCGCCACCGTCAATGGGCTCGCCCATGCCCGAAAGCACGCGACCCAGCATATCCTCGCCCACCTGAAGCTCCACGCCGTGCCCCGAAAAGCGCACCTTGCCCGTGGAGAGGTTGAGGCCTGCGGCAGAGTCAAAGAGCTGCACCAGCACATTGCGGCCGTTGACCTCCAGCACGCGGCAGCGGCGGATCTCGCCGTTCTCCAGCTCGATCTCACCAAGCTCGTCGTATTTCACACCGTCCACCTGCTTTACCAGCATCAGGGGGCCTGCTACTTCTTCTATGGTTCTGTATTCGCGAATCATCATCAGCCCTCCTTACATCATGGTGGTCGGCGCGGTCAGCGCCGCCAGCTCCTCATCGGCCGCTGCCAGAATGGCAGCGCACTCGGCCTTAAAATCCTTGTGGGGCACCGACTTGATACGGCCGATGCGCTCACGCACGTCAAGCGCGGCCACGGCCTCGATATCTGCGCCCTCGGCAATGGCGCGACGCGCGCGGCTGTCAAAGGCAAAGATCAGGTCGATCATCGCGCTGATCTTATCGGCCTCGCTGTAGCTGTCGGTCTCGTCAAAGGCGTTTTGCTGCAGGAAGTCCTCGCGGAGCGACTGTGCGGTCTCCAGCGTCATACGGTCGTCCGCCGAGAGCGCATCCACGCCCACCAGCTTGACGATCTCCTGCAGCTCGCTCTCCTGCTGCAGGATCCGCATCACCTCGCCCGTTTTCTTCATCCAATCGCGGGAAACGTGATCCGCAAACCAATCCGAGAGGCGGTCACGGTAGAGCGAATAGGAGTTGAGCCAGTTGATGGCGGGGAAATGACGGCGGTAGGCCAGTGAGGAATCAAGCCCCCAGAAGACCTTGACGATACGCAGCGTCGCCTGGGTCACGGGCTCGGAAATATCACCGCCCTGGGGCGACACCGCGCCCACGGCGGTAAGCGTTCCCACGCGCCCCTCGCGGCCAAGGCAGACCACCTTGCCCGCGCGCTCGTAGAACTGCGCGAGGCGCGAGGTCAGATAGGCGGGGTAGCCCTCCTCGCCCGGCATTTCCTCAAGTCGACCCGACATCTCGCGCAGCGCCTCTGCCCAGCGGGAGTTGGAGTCGGCGATCACCGCCACCGAAAGACCCATATCGCGGTAATATTCGGCAATGGTGATGCCCGTATAGATCGAGGCCTCACGCGCCGCCACGGGCATATCCGAGGTGTTGGCAATCAGCACGGTGCGCGCCATCAGCGACTTGCCCGTGCGGGGGTCGATCAGCTCGGGGAACTCCCTGAGCACGTCGGTCATCTCGTTGCCGCGCTCGCCGCAGCCGATGTAGACCACCAGATCCACATCGCTCCACTTGGCAAGCTGATGCTGCACCACGGTCTTGCCCGAGCCGAAGGGGCCTGGCACGCAGGCCGTGCCGCCCTTGGCGATGGGAAAGAGCGCGTCGATCACGCGCTGACCCGAAACAAGGGGCTCGCTCGGGGGCAGCTTCTCGGCAATGGGGCGCGCGCGGCGCACCGGCCATTTCTGCACCAGCAGGATCGGCACCACCGTGCCGTCCTGAAGATCCAGCTTGCCCACGGGCTCGGTGACGGTAAATTCGCCCGCACCGATCTCAAGCACGCGGCCGCTGATGCCGGGGGGCACCATAATTTTATGGCGGATCACGGGGCTTTCCTGCACATAGCCGTACACGTCGCCCGCGCTCACCCGATCCCCTGCCGAGACCGCAGGCTCAAAGCGCCAGCGGCGGGTGCGGTCAAGGGCGGGCTCATCGATGCCGCGCGTAATATTGGAGCCGTATTTCTCACGAAGGCGCTCCAGCGGGCGCTGGATGCCGTCATAAATGCTGCCGATCAGACCGGGGCCCAGCTCCACCGAAAGCGGCGCACCCGTGGAGACCACGCGGTCGCCACGGCCAAGGCCTGCGGTCTCCTCATAGACCTGGATCGAGGCGCGGTCGCCGTGCATCTCAATGATCTCGCCGATCAGCTTTTGCTCGCCCACGCGCACCACATCAAACAGATTTGCCTCGCGCATTCCCTCGGCAATCACCAGGGGACCCGAGACCTTTAAAATTCTTCCTTCCATCATTGCAACCATTTCCTTCCTTGGAATCGGTAGTATTTTCTGATTTTTTACTGTTCCTTGAACAGAATGTCCGCGCCCACGGCGCGCTCCACCGCACGGCGGATCTGACCCATACCGTAGCCCTCCGAGCCCGCGCGGGACGGGATCACCGTAATGGCGGGCAGAGGCTGATCCTTATAGTGGGAGATCACCTCGTCCAGCTCTCTTGCCAGCGCCTCGGTGAGAAAGATCACGGCATACTCGCCGCTCCTTGCCAGGCGCGAGAGGATCGCGCCCGCCACATCGGGGGCCTCGACCTCAAACACCGCAAACCCCAGCGCCATAAAGCCGAGCACGCTGTCTCTGTCGCCGATCATCGCAATTTTATACATAGCATTCACGCATCCTTCCCCGCAGCACCTCGGCAGGCAACGCCGCGGCCTTGCCCGCAAGCAAGATGCGAAGATTTTTCACCGCGGTCTCAAGGCCGATCAGATAGGCGATGGGCACCTCGGCGCCAAAGGTCACATTCTTTGCCTCCTTCACCCACGACATCACAATGTCGTCGGCGCGGCGCTCGGCATCCGCCAGGGTCTTTTCCTCCAAAACGGGGGCAAACGGTGTGAGAATAAAGCCTCCTCGCGCCGCCTCGGCACCCTCGCGCGCCAAGGAAAGGAGCGCCTCCCTTTCCAGCGTGCCACCCTCGATCAGCGTCGAGGAAAGCAGCGCCGCGGCCACATCCCCGCCCCAAAGGAGCGAAAGGCGCATGGCCGTCATCAGGTTGACCGCATCGATCCGCGCCGCCACATAGCGGGCGGCAAAGGGCAGCCCCGCCGCCGCTGCCGCCATATCGGCAAAGCAGGCGCGATCCAGAATAAAGTCGATCTCCTGGGGATTTCCCGTCTCGGCATAGGCCGCCCGCGCCTGCGGCACGGCGGCCGCCATAGCTGCGGGCAGGAAGGAGAGATCCTCCCCGAAAAGCCCCGCCTCAAGGGTCTTCACCTCCACCGAGCCAAGGTCGCAGGCAAGCCCTTCGGCAGATTTGCCGCCAAGGCGGCACTTGAGGAGCGCCTTGATGTTGTTGCAGTCATAGGGATACTGCAAAAACACCCCCATTGTGGGGTCTTCTGCTGCCTCGCGCACCAGAAGAAAGCCCTCTCTCAGCATAGCGTCAAGGGTGGCATCGGCATCGGTCTCACCGTCACGCCGCACCACATCGACGCCGCCTGCGGCCAGCGCCTGCAGCACCGACTCGCGGTCCTTCAGCTCCAGCAATCTATTCAGTTTTTCCCGACCCACAAGACGACCCTCCACGGCGCGCACGCGCGCGGTGGCGTAAAGGTAGTCCGTGGCCTGATAGCGTAAAGCCATTGCAAAAACCTACTCTCTTATTTTGTTTCTTGGGGGAACAGGGCTGCCGCCACCTTCCCCTCCAGCTCGCCGCGGATCTCCGCAAGGATCATCGAAAGCGAGCAGTTGATCTCCACATCGCCAAAGCGCAGGATCACACCGCCGTCGATCTCGGCCGTCTCCTGTGCGAGGCGGATCTTGGCGGCGCGTGCCGCGCCGATGCGGCGCTCCACTCTGCGTTGGGCGCTATCCACAACCGATTTGCCATATTCCTCGCGGTCTGCGGCGTTCATCAGCACCTCGTAGTGCGAAAACTCCTCCACCTCATCCCCCAGGGCGCGGCTGCGATCCTCGGCGGCTGCCGCATCGATCAGGGCGCTGGTCAGCAGCGCGGTCAACACCTCGCGGTACTTGCCGTACTCGGTGGCGCGCAGCTCCGCCGCCGCCCGCGCAAAGGCGCGGTCGATGGTGGCGTTTCTCGCCTCCAGCAGGATGTTGCGGTGGTTCTTGAGCGCCTCGGAGCGCGCCGTGGTGATCAGGCGTGCGCCCTCCTCCTCGGCGGCGGTGGCGATCTCCTCCTTGGTGCGCTCGGCAAGAGCGGCGTACTCCTCTGCGATGCGGTGGCATTCCTCCCCCGCCTCACCAAGGATCACCCGCGCACGCTCCTTGGCATCCGCTAAAATATGGTCAATGATCTTTTCCAGTCCGTTCATAGCGATCAAATGGGCGCGAACAGCACCAGCATAAGGGAAACCAGCACCGCAAAGATGGCGTAGGTCTCTACCAGAGCGGCAGAGGTGATGGCCTTACCCACCTCATCGGGGCGCTTTGCCACCAGATGCACGCCCGAAATGGCGACCTTTGCCTGCTTAATGGCGGAGTAGAAGCCCACCACGGCAATGGGCAGTGCGGCAAAGATAAAGTAGCCGCCCTGCGCTACGGTCAGCTCGACGGGTGTGCCGAGAATGCCGATCTTGAAGATGATGAGGAATGCGGTGATCAGGCCGTAGATGCCCTGTGTTCCGGGGAGCGCCTGCAGGATCAGCATTTTGCCGAACTTGGAGGGATCCTCGGTCAGCACGCCCGAGGCGGCCTCGCCGACCATTCCTACGCCCTTGGCGCTTCCCATTCCCGCAAAAAATGCGGCAAGAGCGGCACCAAACAATGCCAGATTCTGTCCTGTAAACAAGCCTTCAAAAATGTTCATAACGGTTCTCCTTTTTTTGTTTTATCTTTATTTTTATTGTTCGTTTTCTACTGCCGTGTCCACGGTAAGCTCCACCGCAGACAAGGACTCCTTTCGGCTCACACGCCGCGGAACGGGGTCAGATTCGGGGGCGGTGGGGGTGGTGTTGTCGGTATAGCGGTCGGCCTCCCGCAGGGGGACAAAGGGCACGCCGCCGTCCTCGTAAAACCTGCCGAAAAACTCAATATACTGCAGGCGCGAGGCGTGGACAAAGGTGCCGAGCACGTTGATCACAAGGTTGAGCACGTGTCCGATGCAGAACACCAGGATCAGCATGAGAAATCCGAGCACCGAGGGCCCCTTCATGGTGGCCAGGATGTTGACCACCTGCCCGATCACGCCTGCCGCCAGACCCAGCGCAAGAATGCGGGAGTAGGACAGCAGATCCGAGGCGAAATTGATGAGATTGTAAAGGCCGAGAAGGCCGCCTGCGATCTTCATCGGCAGCTTTTTGTTGTGCCTGCCCTGGGTCAGAACGATGGCGAGCACGCCGCCCGCGATCAGCCAGATCCCCACGGTCTTGTGGAAAAACACCGTGCCGATGCCGCCAAAGAGCAGCCAGTAGGAGCCGATGTCGAACAGCGCATCCAGCGGCTTTTTGTCGCGGCACAGGATAAAGGCCTTCACCGCCATGCCCGCGATCAGGTGCAGCGCACCAAATCCCAGGGAAATGATGAGAAATGCCATAGGATTCTGGATCGGGTCAAACAGCACCGCAACCGAGGGCGCGGTGGCGGGCAGCAGGCCGAGATACGGCATCTCCTCGGGGGGGATATGGAGCATATTCTCCATCACCGCAATGGGGAAATTGCCGAAATACGAGCCAAACAGCACGCCAAAGATGATACACGAGATGCCGCAATAGCCAAACATCAAAAGAAAGCGCTTCATGCCCTCTCGCGGCTTCAGCAGCCTGACACCGCCAAAGCAGGCCACCACCAGCATAAGGCCGTAGCCCGCATCGGCAAACATCAGGCCGAAGACAAGGAAGTAAAAGAGGCTCATCACCAGCGTGGGATCAAATCTGCCGTATTTGGGGTAGGAATACATCCCCAGCACCCACTCAAAGTTGCGGGAATAGGGACCGTTCCGCAGCAGAACGGGCGGCTCCTCCCCCTCCTCGGGGTCATCAAAGGAAAAGGCGGCATCAAAGCGCTCCAGCAGGGCAGTAACGCGCGCCTCCAGGCGGGCAGGGCACCAGGCGGTCAGCACCGCACATTTCCCCGTGGCAAGCAGGCGCTGCTTGTTTTCCTCCGCAAGGCTTGCGGTGTGCTCAATGTCCGAGAGGATCTCAAGATCCGTGAGGTTTTGCGCCAGTGACCGCAGCGCGCGCTCGGTGCGCGCAAGGCGCTGCGCGGTCTGCGCGTGGCGCGCCGCCGCCGCATCAAACAGTGCGGTGGCCGTGCCGCCCGTGGCGGGGAAGGTGGCTTTCAAAAAGCCCACCGAGGAAAGTGCCTCCCGTACCTCCCCCTCCTCCGAGCGGTGGTAGACCACTGAGGCGTAAAGCCCCGTGGTGGCCTCGGGCAGGAAATCCACGGTTGCCGCCAGCCCGTCAAGCGCCCGCAGCACCGTGTCTCTCGCCGTGCTGCCGGGGAAGGAGCCGAGGATAAGCCCCGTGGTCTCGGTACCCGCAAAATGGAGGGGATAGGCAAAGGAAAGATAGGGATAGTAGCTTTGCTTTTCCGTCGCCTCCCCGGCGAGCCTTGCCGTCAACTCCTGCTTCTTTTTTAATATTTCTTCTGTTTTTTCTACGATCCGCCACGCATTTTCGTAGCGCCCGTCGGCGCAAAAGGCCTCGGGGCTCACCTGTGTCGCGTGGGCGAACAGTCCTTTTTTTCGATCGCTGTACCGCACCAAGGGCGCAATCGCCGCGTCCACGCGGGCCGCGCGCGCGGCCGCCTTGGCGGCGCTGTCCTCCTGCCCGTCGGGCAAGAGGGGCGGCAGCTCCTCATCCGCCCGCTCAATGAGCGATACCGCGCGAAGGCGCATCAATCGCCGCACCAGGGCGTCGGCATCCTCCCGCGGCAGGATGGCGGTCAGCTTTTTCATGGTGCTTATTGACATTTTTCAATAATCCCCCAAACGATCAGCTTTACGGCCTCCTCCATACGCGCCTCGGCGGCCTCGGAAAGGGCCTTTGCCTCGGCCTCGGCCTCGGCGCGCCGTCGCGCCGTCAGCGCCGCCGCGCGTCTTTTGATCTCGTCAAGCTTTGCCGCATATTCGGCGCGGGTGGCGCGCTCCTCCTCCTCGCAATGCAAGCGTCCCTTTTCCTTCACGGAATGTCGCATTTCGGCGGCCTTTTCCTCTGCCACGCGGCAGAGCACCTCCGCCTGGCTTTCCGCCTCGCGCACCTGCTCGATCGCCTCTCTTGACATATTGTTCACCGTCCTCTTTTTTCTATAATTTTATACCGTTTCTTCTATCTGCTTTCATCATAACACGGCCGCGGGCATATTGCAAGCATTTTTTTGCCCCGCGCCCCGCCTTTTCGTCGCCGTTTTTCTACATTTTTTACGGTGTGGGCGCAGGCACAAAGCGCCGCAGCTCGGCGTGGGTCATCACCAGAACATCGCCCTCCTCGGGGGTGGCACCCGCCGACAGAAAGCCGCCCGTATCAAGCCCCACCACCGAGCCGGGTGTGCCTGCGATCAGCACAATGCCCCGCTGGCCGCGCTCGCAAAAGCGCCGTTTGGTCAGTACGCGGCGGTCACGGGCAACGCCCGCGCCAAAGGGGTCGCTCTGCTCCCAGATCACCGCCCCCGCCACACAGTGAATGGCCGTGCGCCGATCGGCGATCTCCTTTGTTTCCTTGATCACATACACCACGTCGTCAAACAAGAGGCGGTATACCTTGCACAGCGCATCCTCGGAGGAAACCTCCGCCCGCTTGCGAAAGGCCTCGTAAAAGGAGAGCCGCGGCTCCCCGGGGCAGACCTCCAGCACATCCGCAATGCCGCATTGCAGCGCCTCGCAGATCTGAAGCAGCGTATCCGTGGTGACGTTCTGATTTTTCGAAAGCTTGGCCAGCGTCCGCGAGCTCATGCCCGACCGATGCATCAGCTCGGTGCGCGTCATGCCGCGGTCGATAAGCGTCTTCCATAAATTGTTGTAGCTGATATACATAAGCGTCTCCTCACCGTGGCAAACGGCTGTCATTTCTCTTGCTTCCTTTATCCTAACACAAATTTTCCCTTTTGTCAATTATTTTTTACTATTGTAAACATCTTTTTTCTCGGTGGAAAGGTTTTCTGTCCTCCTTGTCACCCCCTCCCGCCGCCATCCGCGATGCATTCCACGGCTGTGCATACCACATACCCTTTTGTGTCATTCTGAGCGCAGGCGGTTTGCCGTAAACAAAAGAAGCCAAAGGCTCCCTTGTGTAAAGGGAGCTGACGCCGAAGGCGGCTGAGGGATTGTTT
>JAZNFZ010000060.1:0-14272 GCA_045576195.1 Eubacteriales bacterium
TGACAAGCACTGCATTTGTGGACACAAATACTACTTTTCGTTATGAGTTATGAGGTTCGCTCACGCTCACCGTTATAAGTTTGCTTCGCAAACGTTATGATATAATCGCCTTGTTACTTCAAGCTGTGCCGAAGGCACATCATAACTTGGCGTAGCCAATCATAACTCTAAACTCGCCGCAGGCGATTATAACTGCGTAGTGTCCTTAAGGGCACTACGCTAAAGAGGTCGGATTTTTGTCTCAGACTTGACATTTTTCCGCCCGCGTGCTACAATTTGATGTATCGTTGAGCAAGGAGAATAGAATGATGAACAAACAAAAGGCCCTTGGCATTCTGTGCTGCTTTTTGGCCGCGCTGTTTTGGGGCATTGCCTTCGTCGCACAGGATAAGGGCGCGGTGCACGTGGAATCCTTCACCTTTCAGGCGGTGCGCTCCTTTATCGGCGCCATTGCGCTGGTGCCTGTGTTTCTGCTAAAGGATCGGATCGAAAAAAAGAAGGGCATCCACCGCACCCCCGACAAAAAGGAGAAAAAGATGCTTCTCCTTGGCGGTCTTGCCTGCGGCGTGGTGCTGTGTGTGGCTGCCTGCCTGCAGCAGTTTGGCATTGCCAACAACGAAACCTCCCCCGGCAAGGATGCCTTTATCACCGCACTTTATATGCTTTTCGTACCCGTTATCGGCCTTTTCCTCGGCAAGCGCGCAAGGCCCCACGTCTATCTCTGCATTCCCGTGGCACTTCTCGGCCTTTGGCTGCTCTGTATGAACGGCTCCACCCTTTCCGTGGGTGATGTGCAGGTCATTCTTTGCTCGGTGGTCTTTTCCTTCCACATTCTGGTGGTGGATCACGTCGCCCCCCACGTTGACGGGGTGCGCCTTTCCTGCATTCAGTTTTTCACGGTCGGTGTGCTCTCCTCGATCTGTATGCTCCTTTTTGAATCCCCCACCTGGGAGGGGATCCTCGCCGCGGCAGGGCCGCTGCTTTACGCGGGCGTAATGTCCTGCGCGGGCGCGTACACCCTGCAGATCATCGGCCAGCAGCACACGCCCCCCACCGCCGCTTGTATGGTGCTGTCGCTGGAGTCGGTGTTTGCCGTGCTTGCCAGCATGGTGATGCTCGGTATGTTCCCCTCGGGGCTGGAGATCCTTGGTATGGTGCTGATCTTCGCCGCCGTCATCGTCTCCCAGCTCCCCCTGTCGGGGCGCAAGCAGCAGAAAAAGCAGCCCTGACCGCGGGGCGGACCGCGCGGGAGGCTGCGCCCTCTCGCCTTGGGTGCCGAGATTTTTCGCTCTGACCTTCAGGTCAGGGTCGCTCAAGAATGACACCCTCTTTTGTTTGGCATAGACCCTCTTGTTTGCGCTCTCCCGTAGGGGGCGGCGCCTCGACGCCCCGCTCGCCGTAGGCGACGGATGAGGTGAAAGAAACACCTTTGCGAGGGCACCTCATCACCCGCTTCGCGGGAGCTTCCCCTCGGGAGGGGAAGCCTTTTTTACCCCCGCATCCGCGACCCGTTTTCGGGGCTGTGCATACCGCACACCGTTCCGTGTCATTCTGAGCGCGGGCGAAGTCCACGCGAAGAATCTCGCAGGCGACAACGGCAATTTTCGGTCCTTCCGCAAGGAACGCGGCGGTGTTTAACCGCCGGGAAAAATCCGATCCCCCAGGGGAGAGTCACGAATCGCCCGCCTTTGTTTCGCCATCTTTTTTTGTGGGCGGGTCGTGAATCGCCCCTACCACAAAAGGAGAGAGAGCCCGATGGCTCTCTGTCCTTTTTTGTGGGGGGATATACTGTTTTATCAACCCCGTTTGGGGGTTTTTTGGTTTTTGCTGCGGTCAGCCGTCGGCGCGTTGCCCGATGCGGGCAACGGCGGCCTTGTATTCCTCCCGCGTGGCGATCACCGAAAGGGCGGCGAGCAGGGCGTTGGGAGTCATATCGGGGGGGAGCGCAAACTCTGCGGCCAGGGCATCCCGCGCGGCGGCGGCGTTTTTCGTGCCCGTCAGCCCGTCCTCAAAGAGATCAAGCTTGGTGATCACGGTGCGCGCGAGGGGCGCGGCATCGGTGGCAAAGGGAGAGAGCAGCTCATAAAGCAGCGCGCGCTCCTGCCCCTCCACACCCAGCACCCCTTCGGCGGAGGGGGCGCTTTTGCGCGCCTCCTTGCCTGCAATTCTCGGTACATAAAGGGGGATCAGGCGATCCTTGGGGATCGCCGAGCCGATGTGCGCGCGGATCAGCTTGCCCGCGCCATCGGGGTCGGTCAGCACAATGAGGGGAGATTTTTGTGCCAGCGCCCGCAGCAGTGCCAGCTTTTCGCTTTTTTTAAAGATGCCAAAGCCGTCGGTGGTAAGGATCTGCCCCTCCATCACCGAAAGAAGCCGCAGACGGTCATACTTCCCTTCCACGATCACGGGATAAGAAATATGCAGCTTTTCCACACCGTCCACCTCCTTTTTGAAAAATTACAGCAAAATATCCGCAAGCACCGCACAGCCGAGCAGAATGCGGTAGATGCCAAAGGCCGCAAAGGAATGGCGGCGCACAAAGTGAAGCAAAAACCGAATGGTCACAAGGGACACGAGAAAGGCCGTTACCGTGCCCGTGGCAATGAGCAGGAGGTCGTTTGGGGTAAAGCGCTCACCCGCGGCGATGAATTTGACGATCTTCAGCCCTCCTGCCCCTGCAATGGTGGGAATGCCAAGGAAAAAGGAGAATTCTGCCGCCGCCGCGCGGGAGCAGCCGAGCAATATGCCCCCCAGCACCGTTGCGCCTGAGCGCGAGGTGCCCGGGACCAGCGAGAGCACCTGAAAGCACCCGATCCACCACGCCGTGCCATAGGAAATCGAGGAAACATCCCCGCAAACGGGGGCTTTTTTTCGTCGCTCCACTACCAAAAACAGCACGCCGTAAAGAAACAGCATCAGCGCCACCACAAGGGGTGTGTAGAGCCATGCTGTCAGCAGATCGTCAAGGAAAAGCCCCAGCACCGCCGAGGGAAGCACCGCAAGCAGCACCTTACTCCACAGCACCGTCACGGCGCGGCGCTGTGAGCCATCCTTCCCGCGAGAAAAGGGGTTGAGGGTGTGAAAAAACGCCACCAAAACCGCCCCCATCGCTCCCATTTGGATCACCACCTCAAACACCTCCCACACTGCGGGAGAAAGAGGCAGCGCCAGATAGCGCTCAAGCAGGATCAGATGCCCCGTGGAGGAGACGGGCAGCCACTCGGTAACACCCTCCAGAATGCCAAACAGCATCGCGCGCAACAAATCGGTCATCAAAAGCCTCCTGTGTCGCCCCGCGACACAAAAAGCCTTATGACGGGGCGAGATTTATTCTTTCTTCTTCCCGCCCTCGCGCCGAATCAGCTCGGCGTAGGCCCTTGCTGCCTGCTCATTTTTGTTTTCGCCGTAGCAGTAATATTGCCTGCCCCGCAGGTCATCGGGCAGGTACTGCTGCTGCACGTAGTGATAGGTATAATCGTGGGGATAGCGATAGCCCTTGAACAGGGGCGACTGCAGATGCACGGGCACGGTAACGCCAAGCCCTGCCTCAATATCCTCGCGCGCCGCCGCCACGGCAAGATAGGCGCTGTTGGATTTGGGTGCGGTGGCCAGCAGGAGCGCCGCGTGCGCCAGAGGGATCTGCGCCTCGGGGAAGCCGAGCTCCATCGCCGACTCGCAGCAGGCGCGCACAATGGCGGGCGCTTGCGGGTAGGCAAGCCCCACATCCTCTGCGGCAATGACCTGCAAGCGGCGACACAGCGAGATCAGCTCGCCCGCCGCCACCAGCTTTGCCACATAAAAGGCGGTGGCATCGGGATCCGAGCCGCGGATCGACTTTTGCAGGCAGGAAAGCAGGTCAAAATGAGTATCGTCGTTAAAATTGCCCACGCGAACATGGAAGGAGTCCACGCCCTCCCGCGTGATCTTGGCATTTTCCGATACCGTTTCGGGGGATTTTTCCTTTTGCGGCACTGCCGCAAAGTAGGCATTCTCCAACAGCACAATGCCCCGTCGCACGTCTCCGCGCACCGCCGAAGCAATGTATCCCAGCACCTCGTCGTCGGCCTCCACCTCTGTGCCCTCCTCACGGTTGAGATGACAAAGGGCGCGGCGCAGCGCGGGCACCATATCCGCCGCGCTCACGGGCTTAAACTCAAACAGCGAGGAGCGGGAGATGATGGCGTTGTAGATATAGAAATGCGGGTTTTCGGTGGTGGAGGCGATCAGCGTGACGCGGCCGTCCTCCATATATTCAAGCAGGCTTTGCTGCTGCTTGCGGTTGAAATACTGGATCTCATCCAGGTACAGCAGGATCCCGCCCGATCCAAACACGTTGTTGGTCTCGGCCAGCACGGCCTTGACATCGGAGAGCGAGGCCGAGGTGCAGTTGAGGCGACGGAAGGCCATACCCGATCTCGCCGCAATGATGGCGGCCGCCGTGGTCTTGCCCGTACCGGGAGGGCCGAAAAAGATCATATTGGTCACGCGGCCGCTCTCCACCATACGGCGCACCACGCCATTGGGGCCAAAGAGGTGCCGCTGCCCTACCACCGTATCAAAGGAGTCGGGGCGCAATTGATCTGCAAGCTGCTCGTTTCTCATACCGTTTCCTTCCTTTTTTGCACAATACGCTCTGTGGGCGCATTCGCATTCCTCATTCTCCCGCCCGCAGGATGTCACCCGCACCCGCCACATACGGCAAGCGCACGAAAAAGGTCATCAAGGGGTGGGGGGCGCTTTCAATGGGTGCTCCGTTTTCGTCATAGATCTCGTTGATCTCCACGGGAATTCCCACCCGTCCAGGGGTCAACAGCTCGGCGCGGTCACCAAGCGAGAGCTTGTTGCGCTGCGCCATGCGGCAGAGCTTGCCCTGCTCGTTTTCCGCAACCAGCCCTGCGGGAAGCTCTCCCGTTTCCTCCACGGTGGCAAAGTAGGCCTTTTCCCGAATGTAGCCGCTCCTTGCGGTGAGCTGCGGATTTTTTTGCGGATCGTCAAAGAAGAAGCCCGTGGCATACTCGCGGTGCGACACGCTCTCCACCTCGCGGTAGAGCGCCTCGTCAAACACATAGCCGCAAGGGTCGGCAAGATAGGCGTTAATGGCCATACGGTATGCGTTTGTGATGACCGCCGTATAGTAAGCGCTCTTCATTCGCCCCTCGATCTTAAAGGAGGTCACCCCCGCCTCGATCAGTGCGGGAATGTGGCGGAGCATACAAAGATCCTTGGAGGAGAGAATAAAGGTGCCGTTCTCGTTTTCCAGCACGGGCAGGCGCTCGTCGGGGCGCTTTTCCTCCACAATGGTGTAGCTCCAGCGGCAGGGCTGGGTGCAGGCACCCCGATTGGCATCGCGCCCCGTAAACTGGTTGGAGAGCATACATCTGCCGCTATACGAAACACACATAGAGCCGTGCACAAAGGCCTCCAGCTCGACCCGCGGATCCAGCGCATCGCGGATGGCGCGGATCTCCTCAAGCGACAGCTCCCGCGCCAGCACCAGCCGCTCCGCACCGAGGGCGGCCCAGGCACGTGCCGCTGCAGGGCTTATAATGCTGGCCTGAGTGGAAACGTGGATCGGCATAGCGGGCAGCAGCTCGCGGACGGTGGCAAGCACCCCAAGATCGCTGACGATCACCGCATCCACCCCCGCCCCCTCCACGGCGGCAAGATACTGCCGCAAGGCGGGATATTCCACACCGTGTGGCATGGTATTGATGGCAAGATAGAGCTTTTTGCCCCTCTCGTGGGTGTAGTGCGCGGCAAGCTGCAGCTCCTCGTCGGTAAAGTTATCGGCGGCCGAGCGCATACCAAAGCACTGCCCCGCCAGATACACCGCGTCCGCGCCAAAGCGGAGCGCCGCCTTCAGTTTTTCAAAATTGCCCGCAGGCGACAACAGCTCGGTCACGCTCGGTCTCCCTTCTGCGGCAGCGCCGCATTCTTACTCCCTTCATTATAATGCTTTTTCCCTGCCGTGTCAAGCACCGAGAGCTGCCACGAAAAAACTGTTGCAATTCCCTGCCCGATGTGTTATAATAGTACATATTGTAAGCAGAAGGGAGGGGCACGCTATGCCGTTACGCCGTCGCACGGGCGAGATCGTCACGATCGTCGCCATCTTTGCCGTTACCCTTCTCCTCTCCTATCGCTTCTCGCTCATCGGGTTTGACGCGCACCACACGGGGCTGATGTACAAGACCGCTCTGGATGTCTCCCACGGCAAAATGCTCTATCGCGAGACCTTTACCCAATACGGCGCGCTCACGGCGGTGCTGCAGGCGCTGGCCATCCGCGTGCTGGGGGAGCAGGTCACTTCCATTCTATTTTCCACCGCCGTGTTTTATGCGGGCTGCTACGTGCTGCTTTACCTGCTGGCACGCCGCCTTCTCTCCCGCGCGCTCTCGCTCCTTTCGGTGCTGCTTACCCTCTCGCTTGCCTCCTTTCTGCTCTGGACCTTCCACCCCTGGTCGTCGGTCTATGCGCTTTTCTTTTTGCTGCTGGCCACGCTCTTTACCGTCAAAACGGTGGAGCGGGGCGGCATTGTCTCCCCTCTCCTTGCAGGTCTTTGCGCGCTGCTTGGCTTCTGGTGCCGCCAGCCCGTGGGAATCGTCACACTGGTGGGCGTGCTGCTCTGCCCGCTCCTCTTTGCCCTTTGGCTGTCGCCGCGCGAAAAAAAGCGGCAGCACCTTCGCTCGCTGGCCCTGGTGGGCGCGGGCGCGCTGGTCGGCTTTCTTTTGCTGTTTGTTCCCATCTGCGCGGGTCACGCGCTGCGGGATTTTTACCGCCAGTCGATCTCGGGAATGCTGACCTTTGCCAGCTCCCGCTCAGGCACCGATCAATACGGCCTGCTCGGCTTTGTCGGTATGCTGTTTTACTGCCTCTTTCTCGCGCCGCTTGACGTGGACGGGGCCACCTGGTTCAACTATGTGTTCATTCTGCTTCCCCTTTGCTCGGTGGCGCTGCTCGGTCTCCATACCCACGGACTGATCAAGGCAAGGCGCTCTGGCAAGGAGCCCTGCCGCCGCGACATGACTCTTGCCGTTCTTTCGCTCTTTTCGGTCTTCTCCTGGCATCAGTACTACCCCGTCGGCTGCCTCAGGCATTGGTATTGGGCCGCCTTCCCCTCGATCCTCACAGCGGTGATCCTCTGTCTTGAGCTGCTGCCGCGCTTGGCTGAAAAAATTCATAAAAACCACCCCGTCAGGTGGCTTTCTCAAAAAAAGCTCTCCCTCTCGCTGGTGGCGCTGGCGCTGGCCATCCTCTTTGTGCCCAATCTCTGCTACCGCACTGTTGTGGGTACGCAGCGGCTTCTGGCTGCCGAGGAGCAGGTGAGGTTTGAAAACGAAAATTACATCCACCTTGACGGGCTTTACCTGGAGGAGGATGTGGCGCTTTACTACGACGAGCTCTTTGACAGCGTGGCGCTGCTGGAGGAGCACTTCCCCGACACCAACGTCATCAACACCACCGAAAACGGCATCAACGCCGTGTTCGGCGAGAATTTCCACCCCCTTTTCAACAACGCCGAGGATTTTTACTACGAGGAATACCCCGAGATCCTCGCCGACTATATTGAGGAGGAGCGCCCCATTGTGATCGGTCCCGAGGCCCCCGCAGAAGGGTACGTGCTCTTTGCTGAGCCCAGCGGCAGCTCGGGCGATGCCTTTGAGGAGTATCACCATATGCCCGCGCGCATTTTTGTGCCCGCAGAGCTTTACGAGCAGCTCCCCGCAGAGCAAAAGTAGATCAAAGGCGGTTGCCGCGCTGCGGCAACCGCCTTTTAAAAAGGAGACACACCATGCAATATGAGAGCTTCAGAGGGGCGCACCTCGCCCGCCTTGACGGCAAGGTGGCCGTGATCACGGGTGCCAACAGCGGTATTGGCTTTGAGGCGGCGCGGGGATTGCTGGCGCAGGGCGCTGCGGTGCTGCTGGCCTGCCGCAATCCAAGACGCGCGCTGGCCGCCCGCGAGACACTGCTGAAGGAGTTTGGAGGCGCCTTGGTCGCAGTTTCCATCGTGGATCTCGCCTCCAACGCCTCCATCGATGCCTTTGCCCGGGATCTGGCACAACGGTATGAGAAAATTGATATTTTTCTGCATTGCGCGGGGGTCTATTATCCCCGCGGCAGCAGGACCGAGGACGGCTATCCCATGACCGTTGGGGTGAATTATCTCGGCACGCGGCGGCTTTGCGAGGCGGTGCTGCCCCTGATGGAAGCGGGCGGCCGTATGATCTTTACCACCAGCCTTGTGGACCGCTTCGGGCGCGTGAGCAAGGCGGGAGAGGCCGCCCACGATCTTGGCAGGGAGGGCTTTGCCGCCTATGCCAGAAGCAAGCATCTGCTCTCGGCATACGCCTGCCGCCGTGCAGGGACCCGCGCCCCTCACGAGCCAAGCTTTATCGCGGTGCACCCCGGCATCACGGCAACCTCCCTTCTCTCTGCGGAGAAAACCACCCATAAGCCGCTCTTTTCCCGCCTGGGACACGCCTTCCTCTACCGCTTTACCCACTCCCCCGAGAAAGCCGCCCTCACCGCCCTTCTGGCGGCGGCGGGTGACGTGACAAATGGCGATTGCATCGGCCCGCGCGGCCTCTTCGGCATCAGCGGCTATCCCAAAAAGACCCGCTATTGCCCCTCCGTCCGCCGCCGCGCCGCAGCCTCTGCCGCACCGCAGGAGCCGACCCCCGAGGCGTAGCCTCAAGGCATAAAACCCCGCCATAGTGGCGGGGTTTTCGTTATACAAAAGGAAACCCGCCCGTGGGGCGGTTTTTTACATACCTATCACGGCTTTTTTGACAGTATTTCCATCACGAGCCTTGCCCCGAGACAGAAGGCATACTCAAATATGGCGGCTTCGGCAAGGCTCGCGTACTCACCTTGGCAATCGTGAAATTTCTCAAATATTTCTTGCTGCTCGTCGGTGAAGGTCTTTTCCGGCTCCACGCGATGCCTTGCTATATAGCCAAGCAGCTCCTTCATCTCGGGCGAGTTTGTTCTGCCGTCCTCTTGCGGTATGATGTTTCCGTGCCACAGCTCTTTTAGCATACTTTCCCTCATGAAATCCATTGCAATCTCCTCCTAAAAATAAAAAAGTGCACCAACCGAAGTCGGCGCACCGAAAAACGCAAACTCCGATTGCTGCTACACAAACTAAATTAGAATTAGGGTATTAACCATAACCATTTAGTGGAGCCTGCGTTTTTACCAAATTCCAAAAACAGTTATGGCGAAAAAAGGGTATCATATCCCCATAAAGACAAAAATACCGCTAATTCTAATATTCAGTTTGTGTAGCATATCTATTGTACCACATTTTTTACGGTTTGTAAAGATTTTTGATGAATTTTTTATCATTACGGCTTTGGCTTCTTTCGTTTATGGCAAAGCACTATGCCTTGGGCGCCGAGATTCTTCGCTCTGACCGTCAGGTCAGGGTCGCTCAGAATGACACGACAACGTGTGGCGCAAAAAGCAGCCCCGCTCCCAATGGGAGCGGGGCTGCTTTTATTGTTTGATAAGCGGTTTTTAATAAATGGTGTTTTCAAGTCCTGCAGGGAGGCTGCTGCCGCACAGCACCAGGAAGCGGAGCCCGCCCTCGCCTGCAATGGCGGAAATTCTCACACCGTTACCCACCATATAGACCGAGGGGGTCACGCCCGCAACCGTCAAGCCCGCGGAGATCTGCCCGGACAGGATCTCCAGCGCCAAGGGCTCATCCAGCACGCGCGCCAGGAGCGTCGCCAGATCCTTGACCGAGCCGCCGCTGGTCAGTGCCGAGGAACGAACCACGGAGGAGAAATAGGTATTAAGGCCCAGTGTGTTCAGTCGCCCGTTCACAACGGCGGTAAAGGTCATCTCGCTTTCGCCAAACAAGGTGCAAAGGGCCAGCACTGCATCATCTCTGCCGCTGCTTGCCACCAGCCCCATCAGCTCTCTTGCGGTGTAGACCGAGCCTGTTGTAAAGCTGCTGCCCACAACGCCATAACCGGGAAGGTTGGCCACAAACTGCGAGGTCACCTGGAAGGTGGTATCTGCCGTGAAGCGGCCGCTCTCAATGGCCTCGCTTGTCACCAGCAGCAGCGCCAGCCGCCGCGCAAGGTTGATATCGGTCTTTTCATCGATATGCCCCATTTTGGCAATACGGTGGCTCACGGTATCAGAAAGAAGCATTGCCGACACGCCCGCGGGCAAAACGGTTACGGTCTCGTTATCCTCGGAGAGGACATAAAGCGGAGGAATGACCCTTTGCTCTACCACGGCTCCGCAGGCCGAGCAAACACGGCGCAGCAGGCCGCTCTCGGTCTCTGTGGGCTCGCGCAGCGACTCGCTGATCACGTGCGCCGTGCTGTCAGCGGGCAGCTCCGTGGTCACGGATTCCTCACAGATCTTGCAATAGCGCACAAAGCTTCCCGCTGCGGTGCAGGTGGGCACGGCAAGGTCATAGCGGCTGCCGAACACGTGCTCGTGGTCGCCGCCATAGGTATAGGTTCCGGCTCCGCTGCACGAGCTAAGGAGCAGCAGCATCGCCAGAAGAAAAGCGATCAAGGTGCTTTTTTTCACTGTTTTTTCCTACTTTCTGTTGTTTTCAAACGCCGCCCTTGGCCGTCAGCGCGATCAGGAGCTTGCGGTCGTCGGGCTGTGTTTTTGCCTCGTGGGCGGCGCGGTTGCGGTGGATCTCGCCGCATTTGGTGCAGCGATGCACCACGATATAGCCGCGGCGCGGATCGGGCAGCACGCCCACGGGCTCCATTTGCCCGCCGCACTCGTTGGCTCTGTCGCCGGGATTGATGTCCACGTGCAGGCTCCAGAGGCAAAAGGGGCAATGGTTGCGGGAGGTGTAGCCGAGAGGCTCCACACGCTTGCCGCAATGGGCGCAGGTAAAGCCTGCGTCGTTTTTGAAAAACCGTTTTGTTTCCATGCTTCGAGAAAGGCGGCCGCGCGGGCCGCCTTTGTTCTCCTTATTTCTTGAGGGCGACGGCAGCGCGTGCCTTGGCCACGATGTTGGCAGGGGTGAGGCCGTACATTTCAAGCAATGCAGGCACCTTGCCCGAGTGACCGTACCTGTCCTCCACGCCCACGCGGAGCATGGGAACGGGGCAGGCCTCGCAAAGCACCTCTGCCACGGCAGAGCCGAGACCGCCGATGATACTGTGCTCCTCGGCCACCACCAGCGCGCCTGTGTTCTTGGCGGCATCGAGAATGATCTCGCGATCCAGGGGCTTGATGGTGTGAATGTTGATCACGCGAGCAGAAATGCCCTCGTCGGCGAGCAGCTCGGCGGCGGTGAGAGCCATATCCACCATAATGCCCGTGGCCACAATGGTCACGTCCTTGCCCTCGCGCATATTCACGCCCTTGCCCAGCTCAAACTTGTAGCTTTCCTTGTCGTAGATCACGGGCACAGCCAAACGGCCAAAGCGCATATATACGGGGCCCTTGTGGAGAATGGCGGCCTCTACGGCGGCGCGCGCCTCCACGGCGTCGGCGGGGTTGATGACGGTCATGCCGGGAATGGTGCGCATCAGGGCAATGTCCTCATTGCACTGGTGGGTGGCACCGTCCTCGCCCACGGTAATACCCGCGTGGGTGGCACCGATCTTGACGTTGAGGTGAGGGTAGCCGATGGAGTTGCGGATCTGCTCAAAGGAGCGGCCTGCCGCAAACATCGCAAAGGTGGAGGCAAAGGGAATTTTGCCTGCGGCGGCAAGGCCTGCCGCCACCGACATCATATTGCCCTCGGCAATGCCGCAGTCAAAATGACGCTGGGGGAACTTCTTTTTAAACACACCGGTCTTGGTGGCGGCCGCAAGGTCTGCGTCCAGCACCACAAAGTCGTATTTCTCGCCAAGCTCGGCAAGCGCGTTGCCGTAGGCCTCTCTGGTTGCAATTTTATCTGCCATGTCTGATCCCCTCCTTATACGCTTGCCTTGATCTCGGCTACGGCCTGCTCATACTGCGCGTCGTCGGGCGCGTTGCCGTGCCAGCCGACCTGATTTTCCATAAAGGAAACGCCCTTGCCCTTCACGGACTTCACGATGATGGCGGTGGGCTTGCCCTTGGTGGCGCGTGCCTCGGCAAAGGCGGCGGCAAGCGCGTCAAAGTCGTGGGCGTCTGCCGTTACCACGTGGAAGCCAAAGGCTTCCATCTTCTTATCGTGGGGGGTGGGATTCATCACCTCGGTGATGGGGCCGTCGATCTGCAGGCCGTTCCAGTCGATGATGACGCAAAGGTTGTCAAGCTTGTAGTGTGCCGCAAACATAGCGGCCTCCCAAACCTGACCCTCCTCGCTCTCGCCGTCACCCACAATGGTGTAGGTGCGGTAGTCCTTGCCGTCGATCTTAGCGGCCAGTGCCATGCCGCAGGCGGCGGAGATGCCAAGGCCCAGCGAGCCCGTGGTCATATCCACACCGGGGGTGTGCTTCATATCGGGGTGACCCTGAAGGAAGGAGTCAGCCTGGCGGAGACGGTCGATCTCCTCGCGGGCGAAATAGCCCTTTGCGGCCAGCGCTGCGTAAAGCGCGGGCGCGGTGTGGCCCTTGGAAAGCACGAGACGGTCTCTGTTTTCCATATCGGGGTTTTGGGGGTCCACGTTCATCTCCTCAAAATAGAGGTAGGTCATTACATCTGCGATCGAGAGCGAGCCGCCGGGATGGCCCGACTTTGCCGCGTGCACGCCGCGAAGAATGTCAAGGCGGATCTGCGCCGCCATTTTGACCAGCTCTTGCTTTTTTGCCTGATCCATAGTTTCCTCCTTAGCCATCACGGTGGCCGAAATGATTTACCTCTTCATTATATAACAGATCGCGCCTTCTGTCAAGCGGTGTGCTCGCTTTTGACAATTTTTTTGCAAGGCGTGACCGATCGGTCAAGCACCCCGCCCGATCTTTCGCACTTTGGAAAGCCCCCCTTTTTGTGACACCCGGATTGGGGGAAAAGTGCCCCTTGGGTTTTCCACAATTCTCCGTCGCCGCCGCCTCGCGCCAAACACTTTGCCAAAGCGAGTTTTACACAGTTTCCACAGAGTTTTCCACAGCCTCCCCCTGCCCTTTTCCCACAAGGCGGCGTGTCACACATTCGGTCCCCCGCTTTCCGATTTTGGAAAAAACTGCGAAAAATCGCCTTTCTTTTTCCCACAACAGGTAAAAAATGGCTTTTTTGACGGCATTCGCTTTCCACACCGCATCAAATGGGGAGAGGCGCGCTTCCTCCGATCCGCAAAAGAGTCGGGGTATCTTCCGAAAATGTTTGTTTTTTCATTCCTTCACCTTTTTCCTTGACAAAGGGGCTTTTTCGTGGTATACTTTCGGTAGAAGCGTCAAACGGCGCACTTTTCTTTTGCAAAGGAGCAAATGCCATGTTTTTTGATGAATTGAAGCACTACGACAGCGAGGTTGCCGCCGCCTGCCGGCGCGAATTTGAGCGTCAGCAGCACAACATCGAGCTGATCGCCTCCGAGAACATCGTCTCAAAGGCGGTTCTGCTTGCCGCAGGCACCCCCCTTACCAACAAATATGCCGAGGGCTACCCCGGCAAGCGCTATTATGGCGGTTGCGTGTATGTGGACGAGGTGGAGGAGCTGGCGCGCGAGCGCGCCAAGGCTCTCTTTGGTGCGGAGCACGCCAACGTGCAGCCCCACAGCGGTGCCAACGCCAATCTTGCCGTTTTCTTTGCCCTGCTGCAGCCCGGTGACACGGTGCTTTCCATGAATCTGGCCCACGGCGGTCACCTCTCCCACGGCTCGCCCGTCAACATTTCGGGCAAGTACTTCAATATCGTGCCCTACGGCGTTTCCGACGAGACCGAGACCATCGACTATGACGAGGTGCGCCGTCTCGCGCTGGAGTGCAAGCCGAAGCTGATCTTAGCAGGTGCCAGCGCATACCCCCGCGTGATCGATTTTGCGAAATTCCGCGAGATCGCCGACGAGGTGGGCGCTTACTTCTTGGTGGATATGGCGCACATCGCGGGGCTTGTGGCCGCAGGGCTGCACCCCTCCCCCGTGCCCTATGCCGACGTGGTGACCACCACCCCCCATAAGACGCTGCGCGGCCCGCGCGGCGGCCTCATTCTCTGCCGCGAGGAGCTTGCCAAGCAGATCGACAAGGCCGTGTTCCCCGGCATGCAGGGCGGTCCGCTCATGCACGCCATTGCGGCCAAGGCCGTTTCCTTCGCTGAGGCACTGCGCCCCGGATTCCGCGATTACCAGGCACAGATAGTGAAGAATGCCGCAGTGTTGGCTCAGTGCCTCATGGATGCTGGCTTCAAGCTCGTTTCC
>JAZNFZ010000061.1:0-3793 GCA_045576195.1 Eubacteriales bacterium
TTTCTCTTTCAGAATTGTCGAGATGTTCTTCGCACTTACATATGCTTCATACTTATCTCTTACTGTTCAATTTTCAAGGACCGTTTCGCCCCCGCTTCGCGCGGCGACTTTGCTATTATACCACAGCAGACTTCGCTTGTCAACCCCTTTTTTAAACTTTTTTCAAAGTTTTTTTCAGGGCTCAAGGCTCCTCTGCGGTACCCCGCTTTTTGCGGTGCTCGTCTATTCTATCACTTTCATTTCCCTTTGTCAAGGGGGTTTTTTAACTTTTTTCAAAGTTTTTTTCGTTTTGAAAAAGCTGCGGGATCCCGACCACGCCTTAGTTTGCGCCATCCCCTCCTATTTTATACACGCCCTCGCGCGCGCGTGCGCGCGCGTATACTATATATATGAAAGTTTTCGCGCCGATCCGCATTTTTGACACAAGATATAGACTTTTTGCAAAAAATAAAATCCCCGATCTGTCACGCCTCCTTATCATATTTTCAAATGGCATTGCATTTTTTGTAAAACTGTGCTATAATCAAAGGCAGACATCCGACATTTTGAGAAGGAGGGAAGCAAGGCATGAAGGTAAAACGGCCCAATCGCTTTTTTTATTCCCTGACACGCACCGTTTCCCGCATTGCCGCCGCTCTTTTCTTCCGTCCGCGCATCCTTCGAAACGAGCTGAAAGGAAAAAAAGGTGCCTGCCTGATCATCGCCAACCACCAGGCAGCCTATGACTTTATCAATCTTATCGGCGCGGTGCGCCGCCCCATGCACTTTGTGGTCAGCGAGTCCTTTTACCGCACGCTGCCCTTTACGGGCATCATGGACCGCATCGGCGTGATCCCCAAGCAACAATTTCAAACCACTCTGGCCGATCTCAAGCGTATGCGTGCCGTGCTTGACGCGGGGCGTCCGCTGGTGATCTATCCCGCAGGGCTGATGTGCGAGGACGGGCGCTCCACCCCTTTGCCCGAGGGCACCTTTCAGTTTCTGCAATGGGCGCGGGTCGATGTGTATATGGCCAAGACCGTCGGCACCTACTTTGCCATGCCCAAATGGGCAAAAAAGAAGCGCCCCGGCAGGACCTATCTTGATCTTTATCGGCTCTTCTCCAAGGAGGAGCTGGCGGCGGCCGATCTCGACACCGTCAGAAAAAAGGCCGAGGACGCCCTCTTGTTTGATGCCTATCGGGAGCAGGAGGAGCGAAGGATCCGCTACCGCGGCTGCTCCAACGTGGAGGGGCTTGAGTACGTGCTTTACCAATGCCCCCGCTGCCACGCCGAGCATACCGTAACGGCAAGGGAGGACACGCTCCGCTGCACCGCCTGCGGCTACACGGCGCGCTGCGACGAATACGGCTTCCTTCACGGAGAGGAGGGTGTGGAGCCCGCCCTGCGCTATGTCAGCGACTGGAGCCGACTGATTTTTGAGCAAGTTAAGCAGACCCTGAAGGAAGCTCCCGCCCTCTCGCTCTCCTGCCGTGCGCGGCTGTTGATGATCGACCAAAAAAAGCACGCCTTTACCGATCGGGGCGAGGTGGCGCTGACCCTTTCCCGCGACGGCTTTTTGCTTCGGGGCACCGCCGACGGCGAGCCCTTTGAGCGCCGCATTCCCATAGATACCTTTGCCTCCCTGCCCTTTTCGCCCTCTCGCTATTTTGAGATCCAGGACGGCAGGAGCATCTATCGCTGCGCGCCGCACGACGGCAGATCGGTGATGAAATACATCAATATGGTCAAGGCTCTGTACGAGCTGCGGCAAAGCGCCCTTGAGGCATCCGCCAAAGCAGAGCAAAAGTAACACCGTTTTACCACTAATTCCGCTAAAATCACAGAAAAGGAGACACACCCATGCAGCAGTCCCCGTCCCTTCACAGCGGCCACCGCGAGCGTATGCGGCAGCGACTGGACAGCACCTCTCTTGAAACGCTGGCCGACCACGAGCTGCTGGAGGCCCTCCTTTACTACGTATTCCCACGAAGAGACACCAACGCCCTGGCTCACGCGCTGATCGAGGAATGCGGCTCGCTCAGTGAGGTGCTTGAAGCAGAGCGCGGGGCGCTGACACAGGTCGACGGCATTGGCGAGAGCGCCGCACGCTATCTCTCCCTGATCGGCGAGGCAGCGCGCCGCTACACCGCGGCATACATCAAGCCCGAGAACACCGCCCGCGTGCTGGACACCCCCGAAAAGCTGATCTCCTTTATGCTTCCCAAATTCATCGGCGTTCCCACAGAGCGCGCCTACGCCCTTCTTTTTGACAACAGCCTTTCTCTTGTGGATCTGTTCCACGTGGGCGACGGCACGGTCTCGCGGGTGGAATTTGCCCCCAGGCGCATCCTGGAGCGCGCCCTGCAGAAAAAGGCAGCCGCCGTGGTGCTGGTGCACAACCATCCCGGCGGAGTGGCCATTCCCTCGGGTGCCGATCTGGATCTCACGCGGCAGATCCTTGACCTTTTGCACGTGGTGGAGATCGAGCTGCTGGATCATTTCATCATCGCGGGCAGCCGCTACACCTCGATCATGAGCAGCTATCTGCCCCGCAATCAGGTGGAGCCCGCCGCCTCGCCCCTCTTTCATTCCTTCCGTTCGCAAACCCCCAATACATAACCCATCCATTTTAAAAAAGGAGCTATCATGAACACCGAGCAAAATGAAAAAGTCAACCCGTTCCTTGCCTTTCTTCGTCGCAAGGACATTGTTCTCTCCGCCAAGCGCTACGGCATTGATGCCATGGGCGCCATGGCCCTCGGCCTTTTTGGCTCGCTGCTGATCGCCACGATCTTCAACGCCATTGGCCTCATCCCCGGTCTTTCCTTCTTTGCCACCATCGGCGCTTACGGCGCGAGAGCCGCAGGCCCTGCTATGGCGGTGGCCATTGCCTTTGCCTTGAAGGCGCCCCCGCTTGTGATGTACTCCACCGCACTGGTGGGCTTTGCCGCCAATGACCTTGGCAAGGCAGGCGGCCCGCTGGCCGTTCTGGTGATCGCCATTGTGGCGGTTGAGGTGGGCAAAATGGTCTCCAAGGAGACCAAGGTGGACATTCTGGTCACCCCCTTCGTCACCGTGCTGGTGGGCGGTGGGCTTTCGATCCTGCTGGCACCTCACATCGGTACGCTGGTGGGCTTTGTGGGTAAATTTATCGGCTGGGCCACCTTCCAACACCCCTTCCTGATGGGTCTTATTGTATCGGTGGTGGTCGGCGTGGCACTGACGCTGCCCATCAGCTCGGCGGCGATCTGTGCCGCCATCGGACTTTCGGGCGCGGCGGTGGCCGGCGTGATCCCCGAAAACGCGGAGGGCCTTGCCCTTGCGGGCGGCGCGGCCATTGCGGGCTGCTGCGCGCATATGGTGGGCTTTGCCGTAATGAGCTTCCGTGAAAACCGCTGGGGTGGTCTTGTCTCCCAGGGCCTTGGCACCAGTATGCTGCAAATGCCCAACCTGGTGAAAAATCCCCGCCTCTGGATCCCGCCCATCCTCGCCTCGGCCATCACGGGCCCGCTTGCCACCTGCGTGTTCGGGCTCAAGATGTACGGCGCTGCCATCAATTCGGGCATGGGCACCTGCGGCCTGCTCGGCCCCATCGGCCTTGTGCTTGGCTGGTTTGGCGGCGAGTATCCCGAAGCCGTGGAGGCGCTGCAGTGGATCGGCCTCGCTCTTGTCTGCTTCGTTCTCCCCGCGCTTCTCTCCCTTGTCTTCGGCGCGTTGCTGCGCCGCATCGGCTGGATCCGTGAGAATGACCTGAAGCTGGACTAAACTCACACCGTTTGCATACATAATAAAAAAAGCACTCCCACACCGCA
>JAZNFZ010000062.1:0-9108 GCA_045576195.1 Eubacteriales bacterium
GACCTGATAACAACTCCTTGGCTCACAGAACGACATGGCTACGATCCGACTTCAATGCCCCCGCGCACGCGGTTTTTACTGCGCTGTTTCAACATAAAAATTGCCAATCATAAAGTTTTCATAGCGGCACACAATATATTCGGAGCGTAAAGCAACGCAAAACGGCAAGAAGCCCACCGCCACGGCGCGGCAGGCATCTGCCCGCGGCGGTGTGGAGCGTTCTTAAAAATAGATAAATGGTTCGTGCCCGCCGCACATCGGCAGAACGTGCCATTGATGGCGAGTGCGACGAAGGAGAAACAAAAATGGCAAACAAGCAGGCTAAGAAGGCTCTGGAGCAGTTCAAGATGGAAGCCGCCAATGCAGTTGGCGTAAACCTCAACCAGGGCTACAACGGTGATCTCACCGCACGCCAGGCAGGCTCGATCGGTGGCCAGATGGTCAAGAAGATGATCGAGAGCTATGAGAACGGCATGACCAAGTAATTGCAATCAAGCATTTGACCCTTCGGGGCTGCGCTTTCGTGGCGCAGCCCCTTTTTTTGACAAAAACGCCGAAAAAAGGCTGTTTTTAAACAAAACGGATCATTCTTATAGAAAAATATGTCGAAAAATTGGAAAATGCGGTTGACAGATTGGAAAAATAATGGTATACTGGAGGTGAAAACAGCTTAAGGGAGGATGCCATGAAAAAGGACGAGCGCCTGCGGGCCGAAACATTTATGCTGCAATGCATCGCGGATGAGGAGCCTGATTTTGTTGAGAGGACCATTGCCGAATTCGGTGTCTCCAAGTCTACCGTATATAATTATCTCACCACGCTGCAAAAAAACGGCGAGGTCGAGCGGGTGGGCGGCAGTATGCCTTACCGCATTCTGTACCAAACCTCCCGCTTTACCATTGATACCTCCCGTGACCGCTCGGAGGACAGACTCTTTAACCGCGACATTGCGCCCTTGCTTGCAGATCTGCCCGCAAATGTGCAAAAGATCTGGCGCTATGCCATCACGGCCATGGTCAACAACGCCATGGAGCATTCCCGCGCCTCGGCCATTGTTTGTGTGGTCAGCCGCAGCCGCCTTTCCACCATTGTGGGTATTCTGGATAACGGTGTCGGCATTTTCCGCCGCATCGGGCAGGATTATAAGGAGAAAAACGGCGAGGTGCTGACTGTGGAGGAGGCCGCGTCGCTGCTTTATGCAGGCGGCTACAGCTCCGCGCCCGATACCCACGCGGGGGAGGGCATTTTCTTCACCTCTCGCCTGATGGATCATTTTGTCATCCGCTCCGATCTGCATCTCTTCACCCCCAACGTGGCAGATGCCGACGAGGACGACGGCGGTGAGCGCTTCCGCGGCACAGCTGTGCAAATGGCGCTGGCCAACGACTCCGCACGCGAGCTTTCCGCTGTGATGGCAGAGTACATTGACCCCGAGGAGGGCTTTGTCCGTACCGAGATCCCCGTGGCGCGCTTTTTCGCGGGCGGCTATCCCATGTCGCGCTCCGAGGCGAGAAGGCTCTTTGCCGTGCTGTCGGGCTTCCGCGAGGCCACCCTTGATTTTTCGGGCGTGGAGGAGATCGGCCCCGATTTCGCCCATGAGCTCTTTGGCGTGATCGCGCGCCAGAGCGCCGAGCCCCGCCTTCGGGCGCTCAATACCGCCCCCGCTGTGGAGGCAACCCTCCGCCGCGCCATCGAGCGGGCATAAAGAAAAACGCGCACGCCCCTTCGGGCGTGCGCGTTTTGCGCGTTTTTTACTTGCGGGGGAGGGTGATCACGATCAAAAGCTCTCCGCCGTCATCAACGAAGCCACCGGCATCCAAAAGACTCAAGGCGGTCACGTCGACCGTATAAAGGATGCCGCAGGAATTGTCCTCCAGCCGAATCAGCATCCGCTCGGTGATCTCATAGCTTGTTTTGGCATAGTGCTTACTTGGGAAGGCAGCCTCGATTTTTGCTTCCAGCGCCCCGATGGCCTTTGCCTCGTCATAGGCGAATTTTGCTCGCTGAAAGGCATCCTGCCCGTGGCGTTCAAATCCCGCGATCTCGCTTGTGTGGCGGTCGACCCGCACGGTAAGCTGATCGGCGGTGATGAATCCATCCTTTTCCCGATAATATAGGAAGGTGAAGGAATGGTCGTCGGAGCTGGCCTTTACCCGATACGCTTTGAGGTCAATTTGTCCCTTGGCAAATGCATCGGCCACGGTCCTGCATTGCTCCTCATCCAGGCTCATGGAGGTGGAGCCGCCTACCGTACCGCCAAGCCCGACCATAACCGTCTTGCCCGTTTTGGCGTGGATTCGGAAGTAAACGCCGTCGTCCTTATAGGTGTGCGTTTCATATTGATCGGGCGGGATGACGGCCGTGCCTTGGTAGGTGCCCGTATAGGACTTCCCGCGAAACGTGATGGTTTGCTCGGCAGGAACCCCCTCTTTCTTTTGGAGAGTTTGCTTTTCCTCGCTCCAGGGCTCGTATTCGTCGGCGTAGGGGAAGTTCGGGTGATCGTGCACCCGTGTGTAAACACGCATGGCCGTATAGGGCTCGTAGATCAGCCTGCTGCACGCGCCGAGGGGGAGCAGCAGGGGCAACAGCAAAAGCAGGGCAAGGGCGCGCAGTACGGTGTTCTTCTTCATCATAGCTCCTCCTTTTCTTCGTGCGGATTTGTCGCGTGTGAACAAAAAAGCATAGGAACGGTGTGGGAAAACCCCTCGTTCCTATGCATCTGGTGCCGTGGCCCGTATTTTTTGTGATAGAGCCGCTCGGCAATCGGGAATGGATCGTCGGGCTTTCACACATTGCGTTCTGTACAGTTACAGTATAGCACAAAAGGGAAAATTTGTCAAGCCCCCTTATTTGCGAAACTGCTTTGGCGTGCTGCCCGTGTATTTTTTGAAGATCTTATTAAAGTTTGCCGTGTTGTTAAAGCCGCAACGGGTGGCAATGGCAAGCACAGTGAGGTCGGTCGTGCGGATCATCTCCAGCGCCTTTTCCACCCGCTTGACCGAGATATATTCAAAGGGCGAAAGGCCGATGGTGCGCTTGAAGAGGGCAGAGAAGTAGGTTTTTTCCAGATTGGCGGCGGCGGCAAGTGCGCCGAGCGACAGGTCCTCGGCAAAGTGTGCGTCGATATAGGCCGCCGACTGGAACATCGCCTCGCGGTTGGCAGAAAACGTGTGAAACTCACACCCTTCTGCGGGTAATGCATACCGCGAGAGCAAAACGAGCGCGGTGGTGAGCAGGCTCTCTATCATCAGATCGGTGTGAGAGGTGGGGCTTTGCGCCTCGTCGCGCAGCTGCAAAAGCAGCGCCGTCAGGCGTTCCTTTACTGCGGGGGGCAGGCACTCGGTCAGGCGGTTGTCGGCAAAGGAAAGCGCGGCAAGCGAGAAGGGCTCTCCGCTGCCCGACAGGGCGTGGAGATGACGGAAGTACTGCGGGGAGATATGAATGTTGAAGATCCGCATCCCCTCAGAGGAGATGTCGGTGATGCAATGCGCCTCGCTGTTCTTGTAGAAAAAGAGATCGCCCGGCTCGATGGGATAGCTTTTTTTGGCAGAATATCTGCCATGCCCCGCGGTGATCAGGCTGAGCTCGGTCTCCACATGGTGGTGAATGCGAAAGGCGCCCTTGCGGGGAGCAGCGCTGGACTCAAATATGCGTAGCAGCGGTGCCCCGTTTTTTTCAAAGGATTGATATAAATTTTTCATAGCTTTATCATAAAGCAATTCGCGGCATTTGTCAATAGCAAACACAAAAAAGTTTGCAAAATGAACAAGATAGTTGCGGACAAGCAAAAGGAGAGGCCCTATACTTTAATTGTAAGAAAAAAGTGGAGGTATCCTCAGCATGAAAGCATCTGATTTGAAAATTACCGACCTGCGGGTGGCCGACATCAACGGCCTGCCCAAGCATATGATCCTACTTAAGATCTACACCAATGCGGGCATTGTGGGCTACGGCGAGGTGAGAGACGCCTCCAGCGCCACCTATGCCAAAATGCTGAAGGGGCGCCTGCTCGGCGAAAACCCTCTGAACGTGGAAAAGCTCTTTTACCGCATCAAGCAGTTTGGCGGTCACTCCCGCCAGGGCGGCGGTGTTTCGGGCGTGGAGATCGCCCTGCTTGATATTGTGGGCAAGTTTTACGGCATGCCCGTCTACCAGCTTTTGGGTGGCAAATACCGCGACCGCGTGCGCATTTATTGCGATACCGACGTCGATGGCAAGCACACGGGTCGCGATATGGGAAAGGCGCTCAAAAAGCGGATGGAGGATGGCTTTACCTTCCTTAAGATGGATCTCGGCATCGAGCTTTTATACGACGAGCCGGGCACCCTCAACGCTCCTGCGGGCTTCCTTGAGGAGCTGAAGACCTATTCGATGAAGGCGATCTCCCACCAGAGCGGCTCCATCGATAAGTCCCTGATGTACGGCAAAAACTATGAGATCTTTACCATTCCGCACTATGCAACGGGCATTCACGTCACCGAAAAGGGCCTTGACTATCTTGAAAATTATGTGCGCGAGGTGCGTGAGGAGATCGGCTATGAGGTGCCCTTGGCGGTGGACCACTTCGGTCATGTGGCCATTGAGGATGCCATTCGCTTTGCCCGCCGTATGGAGAAGTACAACATCGCCTGGATGGAGGATCTCGCGCCCTGGCAAAAGACCGCGCACCTGCAAAAGTTTGCACAGAATTCCATGGTGCCCCTTTGCACGGGCGAGGACATCTACCTTGCCGAAAACTTTGAGGAGCTGCTTGCCGCAGGTGTCAACGTGGTGCATCCCGATGCGCTGACCATCGGCGGCCTCGGTCAGCTCAAAAAGCTCGGTGACCTTTGCGAGAAATACGGCGCTGCCATGGCGCTTCATATGGCAGAAAGCCCCATCGGCTTCCTTGCCGCCGTGCACGCCGCCGCCGCGCTGAAAAATGTGCTGGCTGTGGAGTTCCATTCGGTCGATCACCCCGAATGGTATGAGTTAGTGAAGCCTGCCATCAAGCTGGAGAAGGGCTTTTTCACGGTGCCCGACGCCCCCGGCCTCGGCATTGAAAGCCTCAACGAGGAGATGATCAAGGCCTTCCGCAAGGAGGACTGCGACGAGCCCTGGAGCGACACCTCCGCCTGGGACGGCGAATGGTCAAACGACCGCGAATGGTCTTGATTTTGCAGAAATAAGGAGAAGAACTTATGGAACTGAACAGGGAAGCGGTCCTGCAAAGCTTTTTGAAGCACGAAAAGGCACTTGCCGCGCGCAATGCCAAGGGCATCGAAAAGCACCGCAAGGGTGATTTTGTTCTTCACTTTTCCTCCGACGGTGCCAAAAAGGTGACCGTCAAGCAGAAAAAGCACAGCTTTTTGTTCGGCTGCAATGCCTTTATGCTGAATTCCTTTGAGGAGGCGGAGAAGGAAGGCGTTTATAAGCAAAAATTTGCCGCGCTCTTTAATCAAGCCGTCGTTCCCTTTTATTGGAGCGATCTTGAGCCCCGCGAGGGGGAGCTGCGCTTTCACCGCGACAGTGAAAATATCTACCGCCGTCCCGCGCCCGACATCGTGCTTGACTTTTGCCGCGAGTACGGCATTGAGCCGAAGGGGCATTGCCTTGTCTGGAACAACAGCTTGCCCGATTGGCTGGGGGCCTATTCTCCCGACGAGCGCAAGCAGATCGTAGAGCGCCGCTTTGCCGAGATCGCGAGAGAGTATGCCGACAAGATCCCCTCCTTTGACATTGTCAACGAGTCGGCCACCAATTACAACCGCGGCAGAAAAAAGCTGTTTGAGGGGTACGATGAGCACGGCCTTTTGCTTGGCGGCAGGTATTTTCCGCAAAACAGAAAGATCCTCAATGAGACCAACGGCGCGATCTGGCAAAATTTTGCCGCACAGGGCAAATATATGGCCTTTCGTATGCAGCTGGAGGAGTTCTTGAAAAAGGGACTGCCCATTGACGAGATCGGTCTGCAATATCATATTTTCGAGCGGGCCGAGGCGCTTGCCTCACCGAGGGTGCAAAGCACCTTCCTTGATGTGGAGAATATGCTTGACATTCTGGATCTTCTGGGGGCATACGCCCTGCCGATGCACATTTCGGAGATCACGGTTCCGAGCTATATGGATTCGGGCGAGGTCAACGAGGCGCTGCAGGCCGAGGCCACAGAGCTGCTTTACCGCACCTGGTTTGCCACCGAGCATATGAAGAGCATTGTCTGGTGGAATCTGGTGGACGGCTACGCCGCCTACGCGCCGATCGGCACAAATCAGGGTGAGAACTACTACGGTGGCGGACTTCTGCGCTTTGATATGAGCGAAAAGCCTGTTTACCGCGTGCTGGATCGGCTGATCAACCGAGAGTGGCGCACCGATTTTGCGCAGAGGCTTGCGGGGAATGCGCTTGCCTTCCGCGGCTTTTACGGTGAATACGAGGTGACCGTGGAGGATGAGAGCGGTTGCCGTGTCATAAATGTCAGCCTGAACGAAAACGGCAAAGAGGTGAAGGTATGAAAAGGGTATTGATCACAGGCTCCTCCCAGGGCATCGGCAAGGCACTGGCGGCGGCATTTGCCGCCCGCGGTGATGAGGTGTTCGTGCACGGCTCGGGGGATCTCGAAAAGGCGGAGTGCGCACAGCGCGAAACGGGTGCCGCCCACGCGGTGGTGGAGGATCTTTCAAAGAGGGGTGCTGCCGCAAGGCTTTACGGGAAAACAGGTCCTGTGGATGTGCTGATCTTGAACGCCAGTGTGCAATATCGCACACATTGGTATGAGATCGGCGAGGAGGAGCTGGAAAAACAGCTGGCTGTCAACCTCAAAAGCACCCTGGCAATGATGCAGGTCTATTATCCAAAAATGAAGGAGCAGGGCTTTGGCCGCATCATCACCGTGGGCAGTGTGCAGCAGAGCAGGCCCCACCCCGATATGGCGATCTATGCCGCCACCAAGTGTGCGGTGATGAGCCTGGTGAAGAACATTGCCAAGCAGGTCGCTGCAGGGGGGATCACGGTCAACAACATCTCCCCCGGTGTGATCGCCACGCCCCGCAACGAGGCAGCGCTCTCCGATGCCGCCTATGCCGCGCGGGTCATGGCGGGGATCCCCATGGGCTATGCGGGCGAGGCGGAGGATATGGTCGGTGCAGCGCTGCTGCTGGCAGGTGAGCAGGGAAGATACATCACGGGTGCCGATATCGTGGTTGACGGCGGCATGAGCCTTTGAGATTTTTGAAAGGAACGAAAAAATGAACTTTAATAACAGAGAAGAAATTATTGCTCTCACTCCCCTCTGGAAGGGAGAGCGTTTCCCCGACGGCAGACCCAAGGTGCCCCAAAAGTACCTGGACGAGATGAGAAAAATGACCCTGGAGGAGCTTTGGAAGCCGATTTTTCTCAAGGGCTATGAGAGCCAGTTTGAGGGCGACCTCAAAACGCTGCACGACGATGGCAGAAAGCTCATCGGTCGCGCGGTGACCGCCACCTTTGTGCCCACCCGCCCCGATCTGCACGAGGTGATGTTCGGCGTGGGCGCGGCCGAGGGGCGCAAGGGCAACTACAACCAATGGGTCATCGACTCCCTGGTGGAGGGCGACGTGGTGGTGGCCGATATGTACGATAAGATCTACAAGGGCACCTTCCTCGGCGGCAACCTGACCACGGCCATTCGCACCAAAACCAAAACGGGTGGCGGTGTTATCTGGGGCGGCATCCGCGATGTGGAGCAGATGAAGCAGGTCGAGGGTGTGCAGGTCTACTACCGTGGCATTGACCCCACCCCGATCCGCGAGTTCGTAATGAAGGATTTCAACGGCATTACCCGCATCGGCAAGGCCACCGTTCTTCCCGGTGACATCGTATATGGCGCGGGTGGCGGTGTGCTCTTTATTCCCAGCCACTTGGTGCAGGAGGTCGTAGAGGGTGCGGCTAAGACCCACGTCAAGGACGATTTCGGCTTTGAAATGATCGCCCAGAACAGGTTTACCACCGCCCAGATCGACCGTGCCACCTGGACCGAGGAGATGCTGGACATGCTGACCGAGTGGATCCGCACTGACCCCAGAGGCGAGAAGTACCGCTATCTCGATTGGTCTGCCGAATACGATGCCGCCCGCAACGGCGATCCCAACGATACCCAGACCATGCTATGAGAAACGATCTCTACATACTTGCCTGCGCCCCCGAAAGGGAGGGCGGCGGCATCTACCGTTATGCCCCGGAGGAGAACGGGTCGCTTTCGGCGACGGGTTACTTTGCTTGCGACCGCCCCATGTACGCCGTCAGGCGTGAGGGAAGGCTCTTTGTTCTGCTCCGCCAGGTGTTTGGGGAGCGCGGCGCGTGGTTCTCGATCAGCGAGGATTTTCACACCGTTTCGCCCCTTTTTGACACAAAAGGGGTGGTGCCCTGCCATCTTGATGTGCTTGCGGGCGATGTGTATGTTGTCAACTACTTAAGCGGCAATCTGGTCAAAAACAGCGACGGGGTGCTCATCCGCAAGGGGCAGGGCAAAAACCCCGCACGGCAAAGCGAGCCCCACACCCATTTCGTGGCTGCTACCTCCGACGGCAATCTTGCCCTTTGCGACCTCGGTACTGATGCATTGGTGATCTGCCGCCCCGATCTCACGCCGATCAGCGAGGCGCGTGTGCCTGCGGGCTATGGCATTCGGCATCTGGTCTTCTCCCACGATGGGGCGTGGATCTATGCCATCAACGAGCTCGTGCCCTCGGTTTCGGTATTTCGCTACCAAATGGGGCGCGCTTTTCTTGCTTCCACCCTGCCGCTTGCCACAAAAAATCCTCTGGCATCGGGTGCGGCGATCCGTCTTTCGGAGAGTGGGGAGCAGCTCTTTGTTTCCCTTCGTGAGGAGAATGTGATCGTTACACTTTCCGTCAACGGCGCCAAGGTGCGCGAGCTCTCGCGAGTCTCGGCAGAGGGGGACAGCCCCCGTGATTTTGACGTGATCGATGGCGCGTTTGCCGTGATCTGTAACGAAAAAAGCAACAACGTTGCGGTTAAAAGAGTGGCAAACGGTGTGATTTTACCCGAAACGCTCTCCTCACTTTCCCTGCCCGCACCGCTTTGTGTGGTCAAATAAAAAAAACAAGATCCGCCGACGTGCAAGTCGGATCG
>JAZNFZ010000063.1:0-14752 GCA_045576195.1 Eubacteriales bacterium
ATCGCCTTGTTACTTCAAGCTGTGCCGAAGGCACATCATAACTTGGCGTAGCCAATCATAACTCTAAACTCGCCGCAGGCGATTATAACTGCGTAGTGTCCTTAAGGGCACTACGCTAACGAACCTCATTTTTTCTGTTCCAGCCGCAAAAGCAGCCTCGTCAGCGGCAGTACCAGCGCACACGCCGCCAGATTGCCGATGCCGTGGAGAAGATCAAAGGGCAGGCCTGCGGCGATCCAAGCCAGCATCGCCCTGAAATCAAGCCCGAACAGCAGCGCCTGGGCGGGAGCATACAGCGTGCCGTAAAGCACACCGTGCAGGAGGCCGAGTACCATATAGATGGGGACGGCAGCTGCGGGCTTCATGCGCCGCGGCAACAGCATCGTGACACCCCAAAGCGGCAGCCAGATGTAAAGATAGGGCAGCCACCATAGGTTAAACCCGCCGTAAAGCCCCGTGAGAAACACGAAAACAGAAAGCGGGATCAGTGCCTTTACCCGATATACCACCGTGAACGTGATGAGAAACATAGCAACCAGGTGGATATTGGGCGCCCAGTCAAGCAACAGCTTGGAGCAGAACATCATAGTGCCGAGCATTGGGAACACCGTGATGTCGTGGAGCAGCACCCGCACCCGATGACGGGTCCGATAAGCATCCGACAAGGGCGGTTCCGTCGCCCTTGTCTTTTCTCGCTCAGTATTGGTTGGTTTTAAGGAGCTCATACTGATCCCCGTCTGCAATTTCAATACCGTCTACGCCCGTACTCGTGTTGACACCGCCCTTTTTGATGCCCCACCAGTAGCCGCCGTTCTCGTATTTGGCCTCTATTCCGATGACGGTCTCAAGGTAAAGGCCAAAGGCGCTTTCCTCACCGCCCACAAGACCGTGCTCCTCCAGCGCGCCGCGCAGATTTGCCTTGTCGGTATGTAAGGTAAGGGTGATCGATTGCCCCTCTGCTGTGACCTTCACAAAAATCGTCTTGCTGCCCGTACCGAGCTCGGTGTCGGCCGTATAGGTCGCGGTGGCCCAAGCACCTGTTTTTTCCACACCGTTCCCGCCCGTTTGGTCGGGATCGGGGTTGGAGGGGGCGGGATTTTCGCCGGCGGGCAGGTCACCGCCCGATGCCCCTCTGTTGTTGCACGCTGCCATGGAAAGCACCAAAAGAAGTGCGAGCAGGAGCAGGAAACATGTTTTGATCCAGCTTTGTTTTTTCATTTGTTTGTACCTCTTTTTTTATTCTATACAAACCGCATGAAGTAAAGAAGCCCCCCTCGGCCGCGGCCGAGGGGAGCAATGGTATTGCAAGGAAGGATGCCGGAACTACACCCATTCTTACGTATCACCCTTTCCCTCGGCCGGATATGCGGCCACTTGCCCGAAAGCGCTTTACGGCACGAGACGATGAGCATTCCGACTGTGACGGTAATGGCTGTTGTGACGGATTTACACCGCACTTTCCTCATCCCCGAGATTCAGGAAAAGAATCCCGATTGCACGCGCGAGGGCGTGCCGAATCGTGTTCAATTGATATTGTATGCAAGCAAAGCAGCATACCCTGACGGGTTATGTATGCTGCAGAATGCACCTTGCCACGTGAACGCCACTGGCCGATGCATGGGAGAGCGAGTGGGTGATGCCGCTGCCGTCACCGATCACATAAAGGCCCTTATAGCGGGACTCTAAGTTTTCGTTCACCTCGACCTCCATATTGTAGAATTTCACCTCGACACCGTAAAGCAGCGTGTCCTCATTGGCCGTGCCGGGTGCCACCTTATCCAGCGCATAGATCATCTCAATGATGCCATCCAGAATGCGCTTGGGCAGCACAAGGCTGAGATCGCCCGGCGTTGCCTTGAGGGTGGGCGTGATAAACGCCTCCCGAATGCGGCTCTCGGTGGAGCGGTGCCCTGTGATCAGATCGCCAAAGCGCTGCACGATCACGCCGCCGCCCAGCATATTGGAAAGACGGGCGATCGACTCGCCATAGCCGTTGGAGTCCTTGAAGGGCTCGGAAAAGTGCTTGGCCACCAGAAGGGCAAAGTTGGTGTTTCCCGTATGAAGCCGCGGATCCTCATAGCTATGCCCATTAACGGTGATGATCCCATTGGTATTTTCGTTGACCACGGCACCTCGCGGATTCATACAGAAGGTACGTACCTTGTCGCCGTATTTTTGGGTGCGGTACACGATCTTGCTTTCATAAAGCTCGTCAGTGATATGGGAAAAGACCTCGGCGGGCAGCTCCACGCGCACACCGATGTCCACGCGATTCGAGCTGGTGGGGATCGCAAGCTCGCGGCAGACCCGCTCCATCCACTTGCTGCCGCTGCGGCCTACCGAAATAATGCAATTCCCGCAGGTATAGCTCTCCCCGCCGCAGACCACACAATAGCCCTCCTCGGTCACCGCAACGCTGTCCACGGGCGTATCAAAGAAGAAATCCACCTTCTCCTTGAGATCCTCATACAGATTTTCCAGCACCACATAGTTGATATCGGTGCCCAGATGGCGCACCGAGGCATCCAGCAGGTGCAGGTCGTTTTTGATGCATTCCTTTTTGAATTTGGTCTCTGCCGTAGTGTAAAGCCTGGTGCCCTCGCCGCCGTAGCGCATATTGATCTCATCCACATAATGCATCAGCTCAAGGGCGCGCTCCTTGCCGATATACTCATAAAGCGTACCGCCAAAGTCGTTGGTGATATTATATTTCCCGTCCGAAAATGCACCCGCACCGCCAAAACCGCTCATAATAGAGCAGCTCTTGCAGCCGATGCAGCTCTTGATCCGCTCACCGTCAATGGGGCAATGTCGCTTGCCAAGGGCATGTCCTGCCTCAAACACCGCGATCCGCAGATCCTTGTTTCCCCGTGTCAGCTCCAAGGCGGAAAAAATCCCGCCCGGGCCGGCACCGATAATGATCACGTCATAGTTCATCGGTGGTCGTCTCCCTTTTTATTTTACTCTCTTTTGCCGTAGCCGTTATTCCAGCTCCAGCGAATCGCAATTTAGAAACTCGTGTGCATCCAGCAGCGAGTCCGTAGGCACAAGGCGCGTCGCGCCGCAGCGGCGGCAGGTCACTCTCACGCCGTCAGGCAGGATCTCTGCATCGTATTCGTGAGGCTCATCCGCCGCACAGCGGCAGTGGATCTTGCCCTCATCGTCCAGATCGCGGATCACAAACATCACAATATCGAGCACCTGCGGGTCGGAAAAGGTCTCCTCTCCCTTGCTCTGAAGCGCCTCAAAGCTGCTCACGCCGCTTTCCTCCAGCAGATCAAGCAGCTTCAGCTCGGTGCGTGCCAGCTCCGCCTTGACGTGATTGATCTCACCCAAGGCACAGATGTTGAGGTCCGAATAGGCACAGGGCAGCACAAACAGCTCCTTGCCGAAAAAGATCTTCTCGCTCACGGTAAAATGGTGCGGGCGGGGACAGATCATGCAGGGAACCGTCAGGCGGATCTTGCCGTCGCCTGCGGGGCAGATCTCCATTGCGCTCTTGCCACATTCGCATTTCAGTCGCACCATGGAGCCCTTCAGCGCGAACAGGCTGACCGCGCTCATCACTCCCGTGCCACAGGAGGGACAACGGTAGGCGATGGTGGTTTGTTTGGATTCAAGTACCATAGTAAAGATGCTCCTCTGTTGCAGTATCGTTAACAAGTATCATACCCCAAAACGGTATCTGTTACACGAAAAAAATTGCCGCGCTCCCTTTCAGATTATTCAAGGGAGGGGGGAAATGTCAAAGGCAAGCCAAGGCCCGACGCGGAAATCGCGTCGGGCCTTTTTACCGTCAACCCGCAATCGATTTAAGGGCCTTTTCGTTCAACTCAATGGTGAAGTTATCCTTGATGCTCTCGTACCAGGCCTCGTAGTCCTCGGTCACGATCAGCTCCTTGATATCATGTCTCCACTTTTGCGTTGCGCCGCGATACATCATAATGTGGAAACCGTAATCCTCGGTCAGCACAGCACCGGGATAGGAGATCTCGTTGAGCTGTCTCTTCTCGTCAAACAGCCACTCCTCAAACTCCTCCACCATCTGGCCCTTGGCCACATTCTCGTAGAAGACGTTGCCATCCTCGGTGTAGATCACACCGTAAGCCTCAAAATCATCGGGATTGATGGTGTAGTAGGCATCGTTGCCCTCGCCCACCTTGGTGATCTTGCCATCGTTATACATGGTGGCAAGCAGCTCCTTGGCCATTGCCTCGGCGGTCACCTTGCCGTCGCGTGCAAGCACGCGATCTGCCATCTCCTTGACCTTGCCCGTCAGCTTGTCGGTGGAGGTCAGATCCTTAAAGGTATCACTCTTGAGGAGGATGTGCCCCACGTTGCGCACGGTATCGCCGTTGTCGTGGTGCACCTCACGGGTGACATAGTAGGCGGAATAGGTCGACTCTGCCTTGGCATAGGTCACATTCTCGCCCTCGGTGGTGGAGCCATCCTGCTCGCTCTTGAGGTGCTTGGTGTCGCCCACCTTGCGCGCCTCGTCGCCCTCCTCGGTGGCAAACAGCCACTTGTTGAGGTCGCCCGAGGTGGTGCCCTTGGCGTACTCCTTCACCACGATCTTCTCCAGCGCCTTGGTTACTTCCTTCTCGAAGTCCTCGTCGGTGGTCTCGGCATCCCGCTCTGCCTCAAGGTCAGCGCGGACATACTCCTCCAGCTTTGCCTTGAAGGCATCCTGATCGGTGATGGTCACCAGATACTCAATACGGCTGCGGAAGGTCTCCTTCTTGGCCTCATACTCTGCCAGAAGCGCTGCATTCTTCTCTGCGCGCAGGGCATCGTCGGGCTCATCCTCTGCATCAAGAGGCTCAAAGGTTGCCGTAAAGGTATAGCCGAGGTAGTCGATGTACTTGTCGTAGGTATCCTTATGTGACTGGTAGTACTCGTCAATTCTGATATCGGTCACCGCATCGGTAAACTCCTCGGTCTTCGTGGTGGAGAACTTGGCGGCAAGCTCGGACAGCTCCATCACGGCACGCACGTCCTTCATCGAAACGCCGGTGCCGTAGTTGGCTGCAAGATAGGAGGCCTCGGTGTAGCCCGAAAGCGCGGCATACTGCTTGATGTTTGCAATCGACTCATCGATATGGCCGTATTCCTCCTCGGTCAGAGCCATACCGTTTGCCTTTGCATACTCACAGAAGATAAGGATCTGACGCGCGTCGGACACGGCGATATTCATAAAGTAATCAAACCAAGTGGTCACAACGGTGTTGCCCTCGGCATCCTTCGTCACGCTATAGGTCTGGCTGCGAAGCGGCAGCGAGGTATCCAGCTCCTTGCCACCCTCTCCGCCGCTGATCTTCAGCTTGTACTGCTCATAGGAGGAGGTGATGTTCTGATATTCGGAATACATGATATAGGACATCATCGCGGCGTTGATCTTGTAGTTGTCAGACTCCATCGCGGTCTTCATACGCATAAACGTGCCGCGCGAGCTGAGCGTGCTGAGCGTGGCAACGAGTACGATCGCCACCAGGACAGCCACTACGATCACCGTGCCGACCCAGGTCGGCATTGTCTTGTTCTGCTTGGTCTTCTTCTGCGTGGAGGCTGCAATCGTAGCAGCGGCACGCTCGTTTCTTGTTCTGTTACCTTTTCCCATGGTTTAGGTTCCACCTTTTCTTATTTTCTCGGCCCCTCGGGCCGGGTCATACAATGTTATTTTAGCATCGCAACCTGTGCCTTTTTTGATGTCGGTGTGAAGAAATCGTCACACATCCATGATCACAGGCAGTATCATGGGCTTGCGCCCGGTGCGCGTGTAGAGGAATTTGGAAAGATCGTCTCTCACGCGGGTCTTGATCCGCATTCTGTCGGCACTGTAGCCCGTCCGCAGACTTTGCTCCAGCGCGCGCTGCACCACGTGCTTGGCCTCCTCCATCAGCTCCTCGTTCTCGCGGACATACACAAATCCGCGCGAGACCACATCAGGACCCGAGATCAGCCGCCCTGCGGACTCATCCACCGTGGCAACCACCACGATAAGACCGTCTTGGGCAAGATGGCGGCGGTCACGCAGCACGATGTTGCCCACATCGCCTACGCCATAGCCGTCCACCAGCACCTGGCCTGCTTGCACAGTTCCCGAAAAACGGGCACCCTTGGTATCAATTTCAAGCACCTTGCCGATCTCCGAAATAAAAATATTGCGGTCGGGAACGCCCATCTCCAGCGCCAGCTGGCGGTTGGCGGCAAGATGGCGGAATTCGCCGTGGATCGGCATAAAATAGCGGGGCTTTGTGAGGGCCTGCATCAGCTTCAGCTCCTCCTGGCAGGCGTGGCCCGACACGTGCACCTCCATTGCGGCATCGTTCAGCACCTTCACGCCGTTGCGGGAAAGCTCGTTGATCACGCGCCCCACCAGCTTTTCGTTGCCGGGGATCGCACTGGAGGAGAGCACCACCAGATCGCCGTGTCCCAGCGACACCTGGTTGTGATCGGAGTAGGCCATGCGGTAAAGAGCCGACATCGGCTCACCCTGACTGCCCGTGGTGATCAGCGTCAGCTGCTCGGGCTTGAAGCGCTTGATATCGTTGATGTCGATCAGCGTGTCACGCGGCACCTTCATATACCCCAGCTCCACCGCCGCGCCCACAATGTTGAGCATGCTGCGACCCGTAATGGCCACCTTGCGCTTGTGCTGTGCGCTGACGTTGATGATCTGCTGCACGCGATGCACGTTAGAGGAAAACGTGGCAATGACAATGCGCTTGTCGGGGTTGGAGGTAAAGATATAATCAAGGGATGCACCCACCTTTTTCTCGGAGGGGGTGTAGCCGGGGCGCTCTGCATTGGTCGACTCGCAAAGAAGCAGCGTAACGCCCTTCTTTCCCAGCTCGCCAAGGCGGGAAATATCCATCATCTCGCCCTCAATGGGGGTGAGATCCAGCTTGAAATCACCCGTATGCAGCACGGTTCCGAGGGGGGTATGGATGGCAAGACAGCAGGCATCTGCAATAGAGTGGTTGACGTGAATAAACTCCACCCGCAGCGCGCCCGCCTGTATGGTATCGCCTGCCTTTACGGTGTGCAGGTCGGGATCCCAGGGCAGCGAATGCTCCTCTAATTTGTTTTTCACAATGCCCACCGTCAGCTTGGTGCCATAGATGGGGGGATTGATGGTGCGAAGCACGTAGGGAATGGCGCCGATATGATCCTCGTGACCGTGCGTCAGGAAAATACCCCGCAAACGGTCTTGGTTTTGCTCCAAATATGTCACATCGGGGATCACAAGATCGATCCCCAGCATATCCTCATCGGGAAAGCCAAGGCCGCAATCCACCGCAATGATATCATTCTCATACTCGATTACCGTCAGGTTTTTGCCAATTTCAAGCAGGCCGCCCAACGGGATGATCCGCAATTTTCCTTTTTCTTTTCTTGGTTTCGGCATAGATCCTCCTTTGTTTATTTCTTTCTTAACATTGACGAAAAAAGCATACGGACTCCTCAAAACGTATCACGTTCCCCGCTTTTTTTGGTAATGTCCGCAAAACAAGCTCTTATTTTCGCCAGAAAAAACCGATCACTGCATCCATCTAACTATTATACAACATTTTTGTGTGTTTGTCAATATATCAACGCCCCATAAATAGTCGGATCAGAAGAAAAAGACCGATTCCCACCACCGCCCCCGAAAGGAACAGCAGCACCCCGCGCCACGGGCGGCGACGGGTGACGTATTCGCTCCCCATACCGATAATGCGGTTGGCCTCCGCCAGCATATCGGTTTTGGGAGGCGCGCCGCACGCGCGGCGGAGCACAAAATATGCATTTTCAAAGATCGCGCTGTCCGCCGTCTGCAGCACGATCATTTCTCTCTGACAACCCTTCAGCAAAACAACTTCCTCCATTCAAAGCTTTCTTTTGCCCCCATTGTTGCCCTTTATTTCCCTTTTCAAGCAACGATCCCCTTACTTTTTTAAAAGAAAATCACGGCGCTCTCTTGTGCTTTGCGATCCTGACCGCAAAAACGGCACCAAATGGCACAATTTGATCTTTTTCGGTGGATTCACAAAAAATTTTTTCAAAAAAGCCATATTTTCCCATAAATGGCCATTGACAACAATTCTTCGACATGCTATAATATAGCTGTAAACCAAGGTGCTGCTCTGCTTTTGCAATGCCTGTTTCGGCTGATCCTCATACACCCGGCAGAACAAGCAGCACGTTTCAGCAACCTATTTGCTTCGGCCAAAATAATAAGGAAAGGAGGAAAAAACCGTGAAATCGACCGGCGTAACCAGGCAGGTGGATGAGCTGGGGCGCTTTGTGCTGCCCATTGAGATCCGAAGAGCCTTTGACATCAAGGAAAAGGACACCCTTGAGATCTTTACCGATGACGGGCGCATCATTCTTCAAAAATACCAGCCTTCCTGCACCTTCTGCGACAATGCAGATCAGATCGTTTTCTTCGGGGATAAGCGCATCTGCCGCTCCTGCCTTGAAAAAATCAAAAAGCTGTAAAGCCTCCCCCCACTTAAAAAACAAAAGCAAAAAGCACGCGACCAATGCCAAAGGGCATCAAGGCCGCGTGCTTTTTTGATAATAGCAGCATTAACTCATACCGTTCTCAGTCCAAATGACGGTTTCTACACTAAGATCGGTGCAGAGCGTCAAGAGGTGGCCCTCCACCTCCCGCGATACGAAGCGCACCCCACGGCTCACGCAAAAATCAGGTGCCATGGTATCGGTTTTTTGCAAATGCTGCGAGAGACCCTCACCGCTGTATTTGGCATAAGCCTCCTTGCGGGTAAAAAGCGCGGCAAACGCGCGCTGCGGATCGGTAGCCTTTTGAAAGGCGGCCCTCTCAAGGGGGGCAAAAAAGCGCTGGACAAGCGCAGTCAGGCGCGACGATGCAAAACGCCCTTCGATGGTCTCTGCATCCACCCCCACACGGCACTCCTCACTCTCTCCCAGTGCTATGGCGCAGGCCACAAGCCCCTTGGTGTGTGTCAGGTTAAAATCCACACCGTTCCGCCCCGAAAGATAGGGTCTGCCCGCCGTCGTCCTCTCGATTTTCGCATCTGAGATCCCCTGCTCTGCCAGCACATCGGCAAGCAGCGCGTGGGCCGCGGCACTCTGCTCGGCCTCAGAGCGTAAACCTCCCTTTGCGGCAAGGCATTTCCAAATTACATGCACCATATCAAAAAAACTCCTTTCCGCTCTTGATCCTTCTCTCTTATCATACACCATTTTTCTGTTTTTTGCAAGAAAAAAGAAGTCGCCGAAGCGACTTCTTTTTTATTTCATTGACTTATTCGTTGGAGGTCTCGTCAGGCGTAGCCTCTTCAGCAACCTCAGCATCAGCCTCGGCTGCGGGCTTCTTCTTGAAGACAACGAAGATCAGCACAACTGCCACACCGCCGCCAACAACGACAACGCCACCAACAATGATCAGGATCAGAGCCCAGATCGGCAGACCGCCATCCTTGCCCTTGCTTGCATCGGGAGTGAAGACCTTACCGCCGCACTCCTTGCAGCCGATCTCCTTCTCCTCAATGTAGGACATCATCTGGTCAAGAGACCACTCAGCCACCTTTTCGGGCTTGAGCTCGTTATCAATGATGTACTCGGAAACAAGACGGCTCGCATAGGTCTTGGCACCGCAGCCGGCGCACTTCACAGCGGAGCTCTTCTTGATCACGATCAGGTTCTCGTTCTGGTTACCCAGCTTATCTCTGTCGACCTGGTCGATGGTCACCTTGTCCTCTTCTCTCTGCTCGGTATCAGCAACCTTCTGGATCTTCACCGAAAGGAGGTAAGCAAGGGTTGCATCCTGCCAGCCCGTCTGGCCGGTGATAGACTCGGGAATGGACTCGGAGTTCTCATCCACATAGAGCCACTGGTAAGCAGGCATAGAACCGGGGGTAGGCTTCTCATCGTAAGTAAAGGTAGCAACCTCGCGGAAGCTTCTGACATAACCAATCTCAAGGTAATCCTTGAACTCGGTCTTGCCCTTGCCGCACCTGGGGCAGGTCCAGGTAGCAGCGACCTCGTCGAACTTCTTGTTGTCGTTGTCGGCGGGATCGTACTCGTAGTTACATACGCACAGGTAGCCGCCATCAGCCAGGCCGTTCTGCCACTCTGCGTTGTAGATCACGGGAGAGCGGTCAGCGGGAACGAAGATGATGGAGGTGTTTTCAACATTTCTCTGAATACCCGTAAGGCTGCTGTTACCGTAGCCAACGTAGAACATACAGTGGATCTTCTCGTTGATGCTCTTTACGTGGGAAACGGGGTTCTCAACGTAAGCCTTGTCGGTATCAAGATTCCAGCTGTTATCAACGATAGCATATACATAGTTCTGATTGTTCTTCAGGCTGATGGGGTCGCCCTTCAGGTTGTTGCGGGGGTCGGAATCAGCCTGATCGGAGGGCATATCGGACTTGTACTCATAGCCGCAAACAGCAAGCACCAGTGCATCACCGGGGATGGGCTCACCCTTGGTGCTGTAGTGGTTATAAAACTCAGCAAAGGGAACCTCGACCATCTCACCGTCTACGGAAGCAAGGCCGCTGGCTGCGAGCGAATGACCGACAGCGGAGCTGGCGGAGTAGCACTCCTGGTTCCAGACCCAGATCACAGCGATCTGACCGGGGGCCAGGCTAAGGTCTGCGGGGTTGGTAACGGGATACTTTGCAAAGTTTGCGCCTGCCTCGTTGGAGAGAACGTTCTCAAGGCCGGGAGCCGCAAAGATATCACCGCTGACGATGTTCAAGCGGTTGTAGAACTGGTAGCTCTCGTTCCAGGGAGTGTTGTCGCCGTGGGAGTTGTAGTCCGACTGAACAAGAATGGACAGACCGTCAAGGGAGATGGTGCTGTCACCATTGTTGTAAAGCTCAATATAGTCGAAATGGTCAGTACCGGCACCGCCGGAGGTGATGCTGTTGGTCATGACCTCGGTGACCAGAAGGTCAGGCAGGTCAGCGACGGTAGAATTGTCGAAAGTGGGGTTCTTGTCAGCCTCTGCACTGACAGGAATCATTGTAAAAACAGATGCAATCATCAGGACAGTCATAAGGACTGTGAGAAATTTACGCATAGTTATTACCATCCTTATAAATTTTTGTATGCTCATTATACTCTAAATTTCTCGGTTTGTCAATAAGTTTTTTTTAAATCAGGCCCTTTTTTGTACAATTTTATCAGTATTTTCGGCAAAAAACAAATTTGTTTACTTTTCGGCAATATTTAGGTCATCAACAGTCCATTTTTGGAGATGGCAAATCAAAACTTATCCTTTATTTTATAACGCGCCCGCGTCAAGCCGACACGGGCGCGTTTATCGTAAGATCCGTATTAGGGGATCAGCAGGTATTTCACCCCTGCAAGCGATGCCTCCTCGCCGGGGGCCTCACCGTCAAGCCCATTGGCCGTTGCCAGCACCGTGGGCGACACCCCGTAGCGCTTGCCCACACCCCAAAGGCTCTCCCCCTTGCCGGGATAGCAGATCTCAAGATCGGCGCGCGGGGGACAGCAGGCCTCACCCAGGGTCACCGCACCCACACAGCGCTCACTCGTATGGCAAAAGCTCCGCAGGGAGAGCAACACCTCGGCATCGGCACGCAGGCGATCGTGCTCGCGTCTGGCGTGCACCAGCGGAACACGGCAGGAAACACTGACCCCCGTGGTGCCCTCTCCCAGTGCCGTGCGGAAGGGGATGGTCAGCTGAGCGGTGCCGTACTCGCCCTCCTTGCCGTAAAGCACGTGGCAATGCACCTCACCCACCAACATATTCCCCTCAAGCCCCTTGATCTCACCGTCCGCCACCGCATCGATCACCGCAGCGCCGTCGGGCACACCAAGCTCGGCGGGAGCGGCCTCCGCCGCTACGCTGAAGTGGCGGTTGGTGCAAAGCATGGGCTGCCAGAGCGTGTGCTCGCCCATACGGCACTCGGACTGATATCCCGGCACATAAAGATCTCTGGTGAGAAGGATCGGCTCCGCGCGCTGTGCCTCGACAGAGAGCGTCAGCACCGCGCCGATCTGCAGCCCATCCTCCTCGGCGGAGGTGCGGAGCTCGCTGATCACGCCCGTGGCTCTCGCCCGACAGGAGGGGTCCGCGCCCTCAAGCACCACCTCCCGCTCAAAGGGGATCCTGCGCGTGAGAGTAAAGGGGGGCAGCGCCTTTTCCTCGTCGCAGCAAAGCAGGGTCACCACCGCCTCGCCGCGGCAGAGCACTGCACCCGCCACGGCAGTCACCTCGGGCAAAAATACCTGTCCACGCGCCGAGATGACGCGCATACTCTCCCCCGCCTCGGGGGAAAAACGGTCGGCAAGATCCACCGCCTCGTGCCCGCCCGTATACACCCTGCCGCACTCCACGCAGTCGCAAAGGCGCTCGACGGGGCAGTCGCACTCGGGCGGCAGCTGCTCGCCAAGGCTTTTGACCGCATACCCCCGCACAAGCGCGTGCAGGCGGCAACGCACCGAGAGCTTGCGGGGGGAGGTGACCCTGCCGATCACGGCATCGGGCACCAGCTCCACGTCAAGCTCCACCCCCTCTGCCGCATCAAGCTCCGTGATGCCGTCAAGGGGGACTGAAAACGCATAATGATCCTCGGTCTCGGCACTGTAGAGCTTGCCGTCGGGCCCTGCATAAAGCACCTCATACTGCACGCTGCCCGAAAGCTCTGCCTTGCCCTTCCCCACAAAGCGCGCAGGGGGCAGCAGGGTGGGCTGGATCCGCAGCAGGCGGCTGATCTCACTTTTGTAATCGGGCAGCGCAAATTCTGCCGAAAGCTCAAGGGGCAGGGTCTTATCAAAGCACTCCAGCTGGGCTCTCGCGTTTCTCTCCTCGTTCTGGTTCATATTCGCTCTCTCCTTTACTCAAAGTCGGTATACTATATGCCGAGAGGCAGCCCTCTTATGACAGCCCCGCCTCGACAAAAAACGTCTTTTTGCGTCGCTGCATACAATGAGAAGGAGCGAAAGCTCAAAAAAACGGCAGTACTGCCGAAAGGAGAACAACCACGTGAACTATCAAAGAATTCCGTCCGTGCGCCGCACCTGCTGCACAGCGCCCCGTCGGACAAACGATCTGCCGTATCACACCCCCAGCCCCCGTCGGGAGGAGATGCCCCCCTGCACCGAGCCGCACCATGCCTGCCCCGAGGAGCGGGCAAAAAGCTGCCTTGCAGGGCGGAGCCTGGCGATGGTCTACGCACCCTGTCAGGAGTTTGAAAGCCTTTATACCCCCGAGCAGGGGCTTTGCCGCGGCACGCTGTTTGCCGATCTTGATAAGCCGTTTTTGGCGGGAGGTATGTGAGATGGACCGACAAAGCGATCTTCTCCGCCGCATTCAGGCAGCGGACTTTGCACTTTACGAGACCGTGCTTTATCTGGACGGCCACCCCAAATGCAGAAAGGCGCTGCAATACTACGAGGCACGCCAAAAAGAGGTGGAGACCCTGCGCGCGGAGTACGAGCGGGCATACGGCCCCCTTTCCATTTACGGCAACGAGAGCTGTGAGGAATGGAAATGGGTAGATCTGCCCTGGCCCTGGGAAAAGGAGGCAAACTGAACAATGTGGACCTATGACAGAAAGCTGCAATACCCCGTTAAGATCAAAAACCCCAATGCGGGCTACGCCAAGATCATCATCAGCCAGCTGGGCGGCCCCGACGGAGAGCTTGCCGCCTCCATGCGCTATCTCAACCAGCGCTATTCGGTGCCCTACGGCAAGATCACGGGCATTTTGACCGACGTGGGAACCGAGGAGCTGGCCCACCTTGAAATGATCGGCGCGATCCTCCATCAGCTCACAAAGGGGCTGTCGGTGGAGGAGATCAAAAAGGCAGGGCTTGATATCTATTTTGTGGATCACACCACAGGCGTCTATCCCGTTGCCGCCTCGGGCGTGCCCTTTGACATGAAATATGTGGGCATCAAGGGCGACATTATCGCCGACCTCAACGAGGATCTGGCCGCCGAGCAGAAGGCGCGGGTGACCTACGACAATATTCTCCGCATGGTGGATGACCCCGATGTGCGCGATCCCATCAAGTATCTGCGCCAGCGCGAGCTGGTGCATTACCAGCGCTTCGGCGATGCCCTTCGCATCGCCCAGGATCACCTGGACAGCAAAAACTTTTACGCCTTCAACCCCGAATTCGATCGGAAGTAAAGCAAAAAAAGCCCCCATAGGGGGCTTTTTTTGCTTCAGGGCATAAAGAAAAATCCACCACACACCTGTCTGTACAAAACAGACTTGACAAAGGGCAGAGTTTATGCTATGATAAACACGTTCCGCGCCTGTGGTGAAATTGGCATACACGATAGATTTAGGATCTATTTTCGAGAGAAGTGCAGGTTCGACCCCTGTCAGGCGCACCAAGAGAAAAGCCCCCCATTGGGGGGCTTTTCTTTTTGGGGTGCCTCGGCAAAGGGGTCGAACCCTCGCGCCAAGTGAGCGAAAAGGTTTTGTCTCGCAAAAGAGGCGCGAGGGAAGAAGCCCGTTTGCCTGCAATGCGGCGTGTTCGCCGCAAGGGCTTCTTCCGCACTCGCCGCAAGGCGAGCGAAACGGCCTCCTGTCAGGCGCACCAAGCAAGCCCCCCTATGGGGGGCTTTTTTGCTTGGTGTGCCTGCGGGGGCGAACCCTCGCGCCAGGTGGAATGAAAGAGTTTTGCTTTGCAAAAGAAGCGCGAGGGAAATGTAGGGGCGAGTCACGAATCGCCCGCCAAAAAAGATTGCGAGGGAAAAGCGGGCGATTCGTGAAAGTCGGATCGTAGCCAT
>JAZNFZ010000064.1:0-21860 GCA_045576195.1 Eubacteriales bacterium
GGCAATGTTGGTGGCAACGGGAACGTTGTAGCGGTCACACGCGAGAAGCAGCTCGTATTCCTCCTCCTTATAAGGAAGATCGGCGCGGGTATCGCGGAAGTTGAGCAGAATATCGATCTCATTGTAGGCCACGCGCGTGGCGATCTGCTGCTCGCCGCCCTGATGACCCGTAAGCAGGCTTTCGATCTTCAGGCCCGTTGCATCGGAAATATACTTGGCGGTGGTGTTTGTGGCACACAGCTTATGCTTGCTGAGAATACCGCAATAGGCAATACAAAATTGAGCCATCAGTTCCTTTTTTGTGTCTGCTGCGATAATTGCAATTTCCATTGTGCACCGTCCTTTCGTCTATGGTAAATCCCACTGTCAAGATGAGCGCTTATCCGCAAAAGCACAGATATGCTATCTGTTATATCCCATTATACCATATAGTATATCCCACTGTCAATGCCATTTTTTAAATTTTTGTGACATGAAAAAACAGAAAGCCCCTCGGGGCTTTCTGTTTTTTACCATTATTCCTCAGCAGGGGCTTCCTCGGCCACGGCCTCCTCCTCGGGCATTGCAGCCTCAGCGGCAGCAACCTCCTCAAGAAGGGCACGGATCGAAAGGCTGACCTTCTGCTTGTCGTTGTCGATCTCGATGATCTTGGCATCCACGCTCTGGCCGATCTCCAGCACGTCGGCAGGCTTGCCGATGCGGGTCATGGCGATCTGAGAAATGTGGATCAGGCCGTCCACGCCGTCTACGATCTCGGCAAATGCGCCAAAGGGCATCATGCTGACGATCTTAACGGGAACAACGTCACCAACCTGGTAATTGTTGTTGAAGATGACCCAAGGATTGCTCTCCTCGGTCTTGTAGCCGAGAGAGATGCGCTTCTTCTCTGCGTCAAAGGACTTGACGAACACGGTCACGGTCTCGCCAACCGAAACTACCTCGGCAGGAGACTTGATGTGCTTCCAGGAAAGCTCGCTGGTGTGAACCATACCGTCAACACCGCCGAGATCCACAAATGCACCGTAGCTGGTCATGCTCTTGACCACACCGGTGTAGGACTTGCCCTCCTCGATCTCTGCCCAGAAGGCCTCCTCCTTGGCACGGCGCTCCTCACGAAGCACCGCACGGATGGAGCCGATGGCCTTGTTGCCGGGCTCCTTGATCTCGATGACCTTGAACTTCACCGTGGTGCCGGCAAGAGGTGCGAGATCGCCATCCTTCGGCACGCCCGACTGGGAGGCGGGGATGAAGATGCGGTTGCCGTACACAAAGGTAATAAGACCACCCTTGACGACCTCGGCAACGGGAGCCTCAAGGACCTCGCCCGCCTCCTTGGCCTCTACGATCTTGCTCCAGTTCTTACCGGAGTCGACACGGCGCTTGTCAAGCTCAGCCATGCCCTCGATGTCGCTGACGCGGATGACCTTTGCCTCAACCGAGTCGCCGATCTTGAACGCCTCGGTCAGCTTTACAGAAGGATCGTTGCTGACACGCTCGGCCTTGATATAGCCGGTGACGCCGGTTCCGAGATCCAGCTGCAGCTCTGTATCGGTGACGTGCGTCACGATACCGGTCACGATTTCTCCTGTATTTAAAGTTTTAATTGGTGCGTCATCAAGCATTTTCGCAAAGTTTTCTGTTTCGCTCATTGTTCTATGTACCTCCTCAATGATGTCCGACGGAGTGGAAGCCCCGGCGGCAATACCCACTTTGCGATGGGTTAATGAAAACGTCCTCAGGCCTGACAGATCAGACGGGTCGGTCACACGAAGCGTATCGGGACAGTAGGTGCGGCAGATGTCGTAAAGCTTTGCCGTATTGGAGCTTTCTCGTCCGCCGATGACGACCATACCGTCACATATCCTCGCAAGACCTGCCGCTTCTGTCTGGCGCAAGTCCGTAACATTACATATTGTATCAAAAATTAACGGATTTGTATAGTACTTTTGCAAAATTTTCTCACATTTTTTCCATTCTGATAAATTCTGCGTGGTTTGAGCCACCATTGCAGGCACTTTTGACGAAAATTTTGCCCCAAGCTCGCCCAAAATAGCGCTCTCCAATGCTGCCGCATCGGGAAATACAAATCCTTCTCCGTGAAAGCAGCTCATAAAGCCCTCCACCTCGGGGTGCTTTGCCGAGCCGATACAGAGAAACAAATACCGCTCCTTGCCCTCGCCCTCGCTGAGCTCTGCCGCGATCCGATGGATCTTGGTCACAAAGGGGCAGGTGCAATCCACAAAGGAAAAGCCTCTGTGTGCCGCAGCAAGCTCGCGAAGCCTTGCTTCGGTCTCCTCAGGGATGCCGTGGGCACGAATAAACACCGTAACGGGGTGCGTTTCATCCGCCGTAGCGGCAAGGGCGGGCAGATCTTTTACGCCAACCGCCTTCACGCCGCGCTGCTCCAGCGCCGCGTTGTACTGATCGTTATGGATCAGGTGGCCCAGTGTCACCAGCCGCTCACCCTCCCGCCGCTGCTCCAGCGCCGCGGCAAGCCTTCCGGTTGCGGCCTTGACCCCGGGGCAAAAGCCCGCGTTTTCGGCAACAATGATCTCACTCATTTCACGGTATCTCCCAGCGCACAGATGCGCTCGTAGATCTCATGGGTGATGCGCGCATATTCCCCCGTCTCGCCCTCGCGGTAGTCAAAGGCGGAAAAGGGGATCGGCTCGCCGATGATCACGGTCACGCGGCGGAAAAGCCGCCACCGTTGTTCCTTCATTTTGATAAATACGGGCAGGACCGTAGCGCCCGCGTGGGCGGCGATCATTCCCGCACCGTTCTTGACACGGCAGTCGCGGGGGTCCTTACCGGGGCAACGGGTGCCCTGGGGAAACATTCCCACCGAGCGGCCGCTCTCCAGCATCGTGATGGTGTGCTTGATCGCGCCCACGTCGCTCTTGCCGCGCGAAACGGGATAAGCCCCCAGCCAGCGCACCAGATGCCGCAGCACAGGCACGCGAAAAAGCTCGGCCTTGGCCATAAAGTGAGGCTGCTGCCGTCGCGTTGCCGCGCAGATAAACACAGGGTCAAGCACGGTTTGATGATTGGCGCACACAAGATAAGGGCCATCACTGCGACGCGGCTCATTTTTTCTGCCGCGCACGCGGATGCAAAGGATCAGCCGCGCCAGCCAGGCAAGAAGGAAGTGGAGGGTCGCATAAAAGGCGTTTTTCATACCGTTATACCGCCAATCCCGCTTTTTTTGCAATATCGATCACCGCGGCGGCGGTCTGCTCCACGGTCAGGTCGGAGTTGTCAAGCACCACGGCATCGGGAGCGGCCACGGCAGGTGCCACGTCGCGGTTCTGATCCTGCTCGTCGCGCTCGATCATCTCGCGCAGCACGTCCTCAAAGGCAACCTCCATTCCCTTGGCCTGCAGCTCAAGGGTGCGGCGCTTGGCGCGCGCCTCATTGGATGCCGTCAGAAAGACCTTTACATCGGCATTGGGCAGGATCACGGTGCCAATATCGCGGCCATCCATGATCACGCTGTTCTTAGCGGCAATATCCCGCTGGGTGTCAAGCAAAAAGGCGCGCACGGCGGGTACCGCCGACACCGAGGAGGCGTACATGGAGATCTCGGGCTCGCGGATGCGGTCGCCCAGATCCTCGCCGTTGAGATAAACGTGCTGGGCGCCGTTTTCGTAGCGCACCTCGATCTTGATGTGAGGCAGGCAGGACTCTACCCCCTCCCGATCATCCCGCGCGATGCCGCGGCTGCGAACAAAATAGCCTACCGTGCGGTAAAGCGCACCCGTATCCACATATACGATACCGAGCTTGGCGGCAATCGCCTTGGCAACGCTGCTTTTTCCTGCCCCGCTGGGGCCGTCAATGGCAATTTGCATTTCATTTCCTCCGTTTCAACAAGGTCACGTCGATGTCCTTTAAGAAAGCGCGGCGCTCTCCCCTGCCAGCACCCCCGTAGAGAAGGCGATCTGCAGGTTAAAGCCGCCCGTGTAAGCATCAAGATCCAGCACCTCGCCTGCAAAATAGAGTCCCTTTTTCTTTTTCGACTCCATGGTGCGGGGCGAGACCTCGGCAAGCGCCACGCCACCCTTGGTCACAATGGCCTCCGCAATGGGGCGAAAGCCCTTGACCGAGATCGGAAACGCCTTGAGTAAGGAAAGCAGGCGGTGCCGCTCCTCCTTGGTGATGGCGTTGACCTTTTTGTGTGGAGCAATGTCCACCGCAGCGATGACCGTGGGGATCATTTTTTGCGGCAGAAGGTCGCAAAGGGCGTTGGCAAAATCCTTGTTTTTGTATTTTTCAAAGTCCGAAAGGAGACGGGAATCCAAGGTTTTTTCATCCAAGGCAGGCTTCAGGTCGATCAAAATCTCATACCGTCCCTCGGCCATTTCGGTAAGATGTGCCGATGCCGACAGGGCAAGCGGCCCCGTCAGGCCAAAGTGGGTAAACAAGAGCTCCCCAAAATCCTCAAACACGGCCTTACCCGTCGCCGTATCCACCGCCGTCAGGCGCACGTTGCGAAGCGACAGCCCCTGCATAGAGGCGCAAAGTCCTCCCTTTTCCACCAGCGGCACCAGCGACGGGGAAAGCGGCACCACCGTATGTCCCGCAGCGCGGGCAAAGCGATATCCGTCACCGTCCGAGCCCGTAAGGGGGTATGAGCATCCGCCCGTGGCAACGATCACGGCATCAAACTCGGCTATTTCTGCTCCCAGCTCCACGCCGCGCACCGCATCCTCCGCAAAGGCAAGCCCCTTCACGCGGCGGGTCTCCACTCTGACGCCCGCCGCCCTGCACGCGCGCACCAGCGCGTCCACCACATCGGTGGCGCGATCGGAAACAGGGAACACGCGGTTGCCCCTCTCCACCTTCAGCGGCACGCCGAGGCCCTCAAAAAAGGCCTCGGTATCCGCAGAGGAAAAGCGGCTCCACGCCGAGAAAAGAAACCGTGCATCGGCAGGAATATTCTCAAAAAACACATCCCGTGTGCAGTGATTGGTCAGATTGCAACGCCCCTTACCCGTGATACGCAGCTTTCTGCCGCAGCGGTCGTTCCGCTCGAAAAGCGTCACCGCCGCGCCCATGCGCGCCGCATGGATCGCCGCCATCATGCCGGCGGCTCCGCCGCCCACCACGGCCACTCTTTTGGCGCCGCTATATGCCGTGTCCGTCATCAGCTGTTTTTGTCATAGACATTGTACTCGTCCCAGATCTCCTCAAGGCGTCCGAGACGGCCTGCCACCTCATCGTGCCTGCGAAGCGACACCGCCGCCACCATAGCATTGATGATGCTGAGGGGGGCGACCAGCGAATCCACAAAGGAGGCCATGTCGCTGCGCGCGGTGAGAAGCTGCGAGGCAAAGGGTGCAAGGGGGGATTTTTCGCTGTCGGTGATGGCCACCACGTCAGCGCCCACGCTATGGGCGTATTCGGTAGCGCGCACGGTGCGCCGCGAGTAACGGGGGAAGCTGACAACGATCAGCACATCCTCTTTTCCGATGTTGAGGATCTCCTCAAACATCTCGCTGCCCGACATGCCCTCCACGGCACGGATATTATCAAACATCATACGGAAGTTAAAGGTCAGAAAGCGCGCCAGCGCCTCAGAGGAGCGCAGACCCATAATATAGATGCGGCGCGCGCCCACAATGCGCTCCACCGCCTCATCAAATGCGGCACGGTCAATGCCGTCCAGTGTATGGCGGATCTTGTCCGCATCGCCGAGCAGCACCTTGTCAAGCACGGTCTCGCGGTCAAGCAGATTGTCGGCCACCTCCATACGCTGTGCCGCCGTCAGGTGGGTCTTGGCCAGCTCCTGCAGGGCGCGCTGCATTTCGGGATAACCCGCAAAGCCGATCTCATCGGCAAAGCGCACCACTGTGGACTCAGAAACATTGACCAGCCGCCCCAGCTTGGAGGCCGTCATGTAGGCGGCACGGTCATAGTGCTCGGATATATATTTGGCGATCTGACGCTGCCCCTTGGAAAGCGTGGGCATTCTCGCCTCAATGATCTGCAGCAGATTTTCCTTCATATAGCACCTCCGAAAAGCACTGTCCTGTCTATCCTTATAATTATAACCGAAAAGCAAGAAAAAGTCAACACCGAATGCACAAAAAGCCACGCCTTCTCGCCCTGCCTTTTTTTCACATTTTTTGTGTTTTTTCGTTTTTTTCAGCAAAAAAGTCTTTACTTTCCCGCTGTAATGTGTTATACTCTTATGGAGGGTTTGAAGGACACCGCACGGCTGCGTATGGTGAGGGCAAATCACCGCACCGCAACGGCACCTGCCGCCTTGTCGGTGTTTTTTTATGCCCCAAAACAAAAAATCGGAGGAAGAAAATGAAGCTCATCTACAATGTCAATGCAACCCCGCGCGAAATTGGATACGGCAAGCTTGTCATCTTCGCCATCCAACAGCTGCTGGCCATCATGGCAGCCACCCTGGTGGTGCCCGTCATCATCGGCCACGGTATGAGCCCCGCCGCCGCACTCTTCGGTGCAGGCATGGGTACTCTTGTCTACATTCTGTTCACCAAAATGAGAAGCCCCGTGTTCCTTGGCTCCTCCTTCGCCTTCCTTGGCTCTATGGCCGCCGCATTTGCGGGCGGTGTTTCGATGAGCCTTGGCTACCTCGGCATGATCATCGGCGCCGCTGCCGCAGGTCTTGTCTATGTGGTCATCGCCATCGTCGTCAAGTTCTTCGGTGTTAAATGGATCGCCCGCCTGATGCCCGCAGTGGTCATCGGTCCCACGGTCACCATCATCGGCCTTTCCCTTGCAGGCAACGCCATCGGCGATCTGCAAAAGGGCGGCTTTACCGTTTCCCGGCTGCAGTGGGCCATTGTTGACGGTGCACCCCAGATCACGGAGAGCTTTGTTCCCACCGCAAACGTGCTGATCTGCGTGCTGGTCGGTCTTGTGACCCTCGGCACGGTCATTGCCTGCTCGGTCTTCGGCAAAAAGAAGATGTTCCGCCTCATCCCCTTCATCATCGGCATCCTCGCAGGCTACGCTGTGGCTGCCATCTTCACCGTCATCGGCATTGCTACCGATAACGACGCTCTCCGCGTGATCAACTTCGGCGTGTTTGAGGCACTGGTGAAGGACGGCGTTACTCTCAAGACCTTCATCGACCTGCCCGACTTCACCTTCCTCACCGCCTTCAAGGGTGACTACAGCTACGGTGAGTACGGCAGCATCGGCAAGTACATCATCTCGATCCTCGTGGCCTACTGCCCCGTTGCCTTCGTGGTATTTGCCGAGCACATTGCAGACCACAAGAACCTCTCTACCATCATCGGCAAGGATCTGCTTGAGGATCCCGGTCTTGACAGAACCCTGCTGGGTGACGGCGTTGGCTCTATGGTCGGTGCCTTCTTCGGCGGCTGCCCCAACACCACCTACGGTGAGTCGGTCGGTTGCGTGGCCATCACGGGCAATGCCTCTGTTTACACCATCATCGCTGCCGCCATCGGCGCGATCCTCATTTCCTTCCTCAACCCCTTCGTGGCCTTCGTCAACTCGATCCCGCCCTGCGTCATGGGTGGCGTCTGCATGGCTCTTTACGGCTTCATCGCCGTTTCGGGTCTGAAGATGATCAAGAACGTGGACCTGGAGGAGCACAGCAACCTCTTCACCGTTTCGGTGATCCTGATCGCGGGCATCGGCGGCCTGACGCTCACCTTTGGTGCCGTCACCATCACCGCCATTGCCACCGCGCTGATCCTCGGTATTCTCACAAACCTCTTCTGCAACCGCAAAAAGGCTGACAGCGAGGAGTAATTCCCAAACCCACGCCGCCCCCGTTTGGGGGCGGGGTTTTTTGATAAAATTCCTCATAGCGCACAACATTTGCCCCAAAGGGCTTGACAAGGAAAAAAAGGTGTGCTATACTGACGGGGTAAAGACCTTGACCGAAACCAGTAAGCAGGTGTGAGCTGCAAAGAGAGCCGTCGGGTGGTGTAAGACGGTGAGATCTGCCTGCCGAATACATTCGTGAGTCGCGCACCGAAAGGGCTCCCCCCCCGGTAGGCTGCGACGGGATCGCCCGTTACCGCGAGGCGGCACTGTACGGTGCCGAGCAAGGCCGCCCCACGGCGGCGAACAGAGGTGGTACCGCGACACGATCGCCCTCTTGCATAACGCAAGGGCGGTCTTATTTTTTATCAAAAGGAGTTTTCTATTATGGCAATTTACGAAGAGCTTGTAGCAAGAGGCCTGATCGCGCAGGTCACCGACGAGAAGGAGATCCGTGAGCTGATCAACGAGGGCAAGGCAACCTTCTATATCGGATTTGACCCCACGGCAGATTCTCTGCACGTTGGACACTTTATGGCGCTTTGCCTGATGAAGCGCCTGCAAATGGCAGGCAACAAGCCTGTGGTGCTGATCGGCGGCGGCACGGCTATGATCGGCGATCCCTCGGGCAGAACCGATATGCGCCAGATGATGACAAGAGAGACCATCAACCACAATGTGGAATGCTTCAAAAAGCAGATGTCCCGCTTTATTGATTTTGACCGAGCCATTCTCGTCAACAACGCCGATTGGCTGCTTGACCTCAACTACGTGGATGTGCTGCGCGACGTAGGCGCCTGCTTCTCGGTCAACAAGATGCTCTCTGCCGAGTGCTACAAGCAGCGTATGGAGAAGGGTCTTTCCTTCCTTGAGTTCAACTATATGATCATGCAATCCTACGACTTCTACCACCTGTACCAAAATTACGGCTGCAATATGCAGTTTGGCGGCGACGACCAATGGTCGAATATGCTGGGCGGCACCGAGCTGATCCGCAAAAAGCTCGGCAAGGATGCCTATGCCATGACCATCACCCTGCTGCTCAACTCCGAGGGCAAGAAGATGGGCAAGACCGCCAGCGGCGCCGTTTGGCTGGATCCCGCCAAGACCACGCCCTATGAGTTTTACCAATATTGGCGCAACGTGGGCGACCAGGATGTGCTCAAGTGCATTCGTATGCTGACCTTCCTGCCTCTTGAGGAGATCGACAGGATGGACACCTGGCAGGGCGAGCAGCTGAACCGTGCCAAGGAGATCCTTGCCTTTGAGCTGACCAAGCTGGTACACGGCGAGGAGGAGGCCGGGAAGGCCGAGGCCAGCGCCAAGGCGCTGTTCGGCGCAGGTGCCGAGGCGGATGCCCCCACCACCGAGCTTGAGGATGCCGATTTTGCAGATGGCTCGATCGATATTCTCACCCTGCTTCTGAAGGCAAGCCTTGTGGCCTCCAAGTCCGAGGCGCGCCGCACGGTAGAGCAGGGCGGAGCCTCGCTTGACGGCGAAAAGGTGACCGATTTCCGCGCCACCTTCCCGAAGGCAAGCTTTGCCGAGGGCAGACTTCTTCGCCGCGGTAAAAAGAGCTTCCGCCGCATGACGCTCAAGTAACGGTGCAATCTGCCACGTGCTCTTGTGCTGCAAAAAAACCGCAGAACCCGAAATCGGGTTCTGCGGTTTTTTATCTGATTTTTCGCACCGTTATGCCTCTAATTCGGCAAGGTAGCGCTTGAGATTTTCAAAGCCCTTGCGGATGCCCTCGATACAGTCCTCCTTGCCCTCATACTCGATGGAAAGGTAACCGTCGTATCCTGCGCGCTTGAGAATGGCCATACACTGCTTGACGGGAATATCACCCTCGCCAATGGCGGCACCGCGCAGATAGTTGCACGCGCGTGTGGAGAAATAGCCATCTGCGGGGCCCTCGGAGAAGCTGCGCTTGTAGAAATCCTTGGCGTGAGCGTGCACCGCATAGGGCGCCACGCGGGATACCGCCATGGCAGAATCCTCATCCGCGCAGGCAAAATTGCCCATATCCACAAGCAACCCGTAGTTTTTGTGATGCACCGCATTGAAAAGACGCTCCACGCGGTCGCTGTCCTGGGCAATGTAGCCGTGATTCTCGGAGCAGGTACGGATGCCGCGCGCCTCGGCATACTCGGTGATGATGCGCGCGTTCTTGGCAATGGTGGGCAGCATCCTATCAAAGGATCTGCCATCGTCGGTCGGCACAAATTTGGAGCAAACGTCGTGCCGCATCACCTTGGCGCCCAACAGCGCAGCGATCTCCACCTCGCCCTTAAGGCGCTCGATCTCGGCGGCCTCCTCCTCGGGGGTCGCCCAGAAGAGCTGCGCGCCGATGGTGTAGGCGTTGATGGTCATACCCAGGCGCTCGGCCTCGTTTTTCAGCATCACCGCATATTCTCTCGCCGAAACACCCTCGGGCGGTGTGAGATTTGTAAACTCAATGGCCTCAAGGCCCATCTCCTTTGCCGCAGCAATGGCGGAAAACTGCGTCAGCTTCCCTGCCTTGATGTACTGGGAAAAGGAGTAGGAGGATACCGAAATTTTCATTTGATGATCACCTCGTGGCCCTTGCGGCCCGACTCATAGATGGCGTCGAGAATTTTCATCACCCAGATACCGTCCTCGGGCTTGGCCATGCAGGGCGTGCCGTTGAGGGCGCAGTCGACAAAGTGGGTCATCTCATTGACAAAGTAATCGTCAGAGGTTTTGAGGTTTGCCATTGAGGGAGTCACGTCCGTGAGGTAACCGTTGATCTCGGTGTAGAAGGTGGGATCGCCCTTACCCGCAAGCACAACGCCGCCCTTGGTGCCGTAAAGCTCCTTCTTGGTGACGCTCTCGCCGTTGAGGGAGTAGGAGGTCTCAAGCAAGGTGACCGCGCCGTTGTCATAGCGAATGAGCGCCGTGCCGAAGTCCTCTACGTCGCAGATCTCGTCCTCCGTTGCGCCACTGGGACGCCATCCCACCGCATTTTTCAGGCTGCGGCGGCTGCCGAGTCTGTCGGAAACCGTGGCAAACACCGATACGGGCTTGGGAGAGCCCATCAGGAAGCGGGTCTGGTCGATGACGTGCACGCCGAGGTCAATGACAGGGCCACCGCCCGACAGAGCCTTGTTGGAGAACCACCCGCCCGGGTTGCCGTGACGGCGCAGATAGGTGGCCTTGGTGTAGTAGATGTCGCCCATCATACCCGCCTCAATAAAGTCCTTGACGACAAGGTTTTCGTTGGAGAAGCGAAGCACAAAGCCGATCATCAAGAGCTTGCCCGCCTTCTCGGCCTCGGCCTGCATCTGTTCGGCCTCCTTCGCGTTATAGGCCATCGGCTTTTCGCACAGCACGTGCAGCCCTGCGCGCAGCGCGGCAATGGTGCAGGCAGCGTGGCTCACGTTCCACACGCAAACATCGGCGGCCATCAGGTCCTTTTCGGCAGCGAGCATGGCCTCGACGCTGGTATAGCGGTGCTCCTCGGGAATACCGAACTTGTCGCAGGTCTGCTTCAGGCGCACGGGATCAATGTCGCACACGGCGGCGATCTCTGCCTCGGGAACCTGCTTGTATGCCTTCATATGGGTGTTGGCAATGTTGCCCGCACCGATCATACCAATCTTGAGCTTTTTCATATGATACGTCCTTTCAGCAATCAGCCCTTTGCCATGACGGCCTTGAGATGATCGTATGCCAGCTTGATATCGTCCTCAGGGGTATTGCCGCACTCACGCTCGATGGTGAGGTAGCCGCGGTAGCCGATATCGTCAAGCGCGGCCAGATACTTGGCAAAGGGCACAGAGCCCGTGCCGAGCGGCACCTCCTGGTAAAAGCGCATCTTTTGGACATCTTCGGGAATGGGATGCACCACGCGGTAGATGTATTCGGGGTTGCCGTCGGCAAGCTTGATGCCGTCCTTGGCGTGGGTATGCACGATGTAGTCCTTGAGGTTGTAAACGGCACCCACAGGGTCGTCGCCCGTCACCATGCAAAGGTTGGCAGGGTCAAGGTTGACACCAACGCCGCGCGAGCCGAGCGAGTCAAGGAAGGATTTGAGCACAGCAGAGGTTTCAGGCCCCGTTTCCACGGCAAAATGCGAGCCGATGGAGTCGGCATACTGCGCCAGCTTGAAGCAGGCCTCCTGCATGATCTGATAGCGGGGGTGATTCGGATCGGTAGGCACCACGCCGATGTGGGTGGTGACGATATCGGTCTCCAGCTCCTTGGCAAGGTCAAGAATGCGCTTGGATTTTTCGATCAGCTCGGGATTTTTCTCGGGATCGCCAAAGCCCATGCCAAGGTCGCCGCACACGGCGGAGAAGCAAAGCCCCTCGGACTTGACAAAGTCAAGCAGCTCACGTCTTGCCTCGCGGCTAAAATTTTCGGGGGCGTGCTCGCCCTTGGTGCAGTACATTTGCAGGCCCTGAATGCCCATTTTTGCGGCAGTGCGGATCGCCTCGTGCGTTTCCTTGCGGAAGGACTCTACGATTGCGCCGATCGGAAATTGATACATCACAATTCCTCCTCATTTTTTGTAAAATAACAGGAAATTGACTTGCTTTTTCCCTACTTTTATTCTATAATGAGAAAAGGGAGCAGTCAATAAAAAATCTTGCGATTTTATGAAACAATATTGCTGTTATAAAAAATGGAAAAACAAAAAAAGCCGCTTTCCAAGGCTTACGTAGACACCAATAAAAACGTGTATGAGCTGCACAATCTCACCGAAACGCCCATTATCTTTCACTATGACAGCGGGCGGCCAAATATCTTGCCCGACCGCGCGAATTGGCACGAAAACGTAGAGATCCTCTGTGTGACCCGCGGCGAGGGGCTTCTGACCTGCGCCGAAACGCACATACCGATGCGCGCGGGCGACCTTGTGGTGATCGATTCGGGGCTTTTGCACCGCATCGAATCGAAAACAAGCGTCAATTACCACTGTCTGATCGTGGATGAGGCCTTTTGCCGTCGCAACGGGCTTGCCCCCGGCGACTGTACCTTCCCCCGCATCATTCGCGACGAGGCGCTTGCAGCCCAATATCACAAAATTGCCGAAGCCTATATTTCAGACGACCCCTTCCGCGAGGCCGCGTTGCGCGCCGCGGTGCTCTCCTTTATGGTGTCGCTTTTGCGCGGCTACGGCACGCCCACGGCAGGGCAAGCGCCTCGCTCAGACTCTGCCATCTGCACCGCCATCAGCTACATCCGCGTGCATTACAAGGAGCCCATCGACCTTGATTTTCTCTCTGCGCAGGTCAACCTGAGCAAATACCACTTCATCCGACAGTTCAAGCGCGCCACGGGCCAAACCGTTATCGCCTATCTCAACCACGTGCGCGTGGAGCAGGCCGAGCGCCTGCTGCGTGAGGGGGGTGCCTCGGTGGCAAGCGTGGCCGAGGCCTGCGGCTTTGTCAGTCATTCCTATTTTTCCAAGGTCTTCTTGCGCCTGCGCGGCGTTTTACCCTCTGCGATCGCAAAGCAAAGAGAGCAAGCCTCAAATGCTTACGCCTCTGTGCCGGACACGGTCAAAAAGGAGGCATTATGAAGCATCTGCGACTGAAGATCGCCTGCTACACCGTCAACATCTCGATGGCGGTGGTGGGCAACATTCCCCCTCTGCTTTTTCTCACCTTCCGCTCGCTTTACGGCATCTCCTATTCCCTTCTCGGCCTGCTGGTGCTGGCCAACTTCTGCACCCAGCTTACCGTTGACCTGCTTTTCTCCTTCTTCTCGCACAAATTCAACATCCCCCTCACGGTCAAGCTTACCCCCGCACTCACAGCAGTTGGCCTGCTTCTCTTTGCCCTTGCCCCATGGCTCTTTCCCAACCACGTCTTTTTGGGACTTTTGCTCGGCACGATGGTCTTTTCCTCGGCGGCAGGGCTTTCCGAGGTTCTGATAAGCCCCGTGATCGCCGCTATTCCCGCCGAGAATCCCGAGCGAGAAATGAGCAAGCTGCACTCGGTCTACGCCTTTGGCGTGGTGGGGGCGATCCTCAGTTCCACGCTCTTCATCCTCCTTGTGGGCGCTGATGCCTGGCAATGGCTGATGTGTCTGTTTTTGCTGATCCCCCTGCTCTCGCTCCTGCTGTTCTCCACGGTAAAGATCCCGCCCATGCAAACGCCCGGGCGTGTCTCGGGTGCGCTGCAGCTTCTCAAAAGTCGCACCGTTTGGCTTTGTATCGGCGCGATCTTTCTTGGAGGCGCGGCCGAGACCACCATGGCGCAATGGGCATCGGGCTATGTGGAAAATGCCCTCGGCATCCCCAAGGTGTGGGGCGACATTTTTGGCGCGGCGCTTTTCGCGCTGATGCTTGGCCTTGGGCGCACGCTCTATGCCAAGATTGGCAAAAACATTGAAAAAGTGCTCACATGGGGCGCAATTGGCGCTACACTTTGCTATCTGGTCGCGGTTTTCTCTCCCCTGCCCCTTCTCGCACTCCTCGCCTGCGGCCTGACGGGCTTTTGCGTGTCTATGCTCTGGCCGGGCAGCCTGATCGTGGCGGACGAGCGCATCCCCGCGGGCGGTGTGTTCGTCTATGCCATTATGGCATCGGGTGGTGACCTCGGTGCTTCCATCGGCCCTTGGCTGATCGGCGTGATAACCGATGCCGCGCTGGCAAGCGAAACACTCTCAAGCACCGCCGCGACCCTGCAGCTTTTGCCCGAGCAGCTTGGCATGAGGTTAGGTCTTTTGATCGGCGCGATCTTCCCCCTGCTCGGCATTCTTCTTTATCTGCGCCTCTGGCGCGGAAAAAAGCAGGCCAAACGCACCACGTGTCGGGCCTAAATAAAAAAACAAGCGCTACCGCGCAGGCTCCCCCTTGGGGGAGCCTTTTATGTCCGCGCAAACAACCGTCTGTCATTCTTGAGCGACCCTGACCTGAAGGTCAGAGCGAAGAATCTCGGCACCTAAGACAAGGGCACAGGCAGGGCTTTTGTGATGAAAAAACCCCCGCAAGGAAGATCCTTGCGGGGGTTTTCGGTGCGGATGCACCGTTATTTGCTATTTTGCAGGGGCTTATCAGCCTTTTGCAATAGCCTCCTCAGCGTAAGCCACAGCAATTGCCTTGTACTCATCATTCAGGTAAGAGAGCAACTTGGCCTGAGAATCAGCCTGGTAGTAGCAGAAGATGGAGTCCTTGTCAAAGGTAACATCGGTGTAGTCAAAGCCCTCGATGTTAGCCAGGACAGAAGCATCTGCATAGAGTCTACCCTTGGTAGCAACAACGTCTGCAAGAGCTCTTGCAGCAACCTCAGCTACGGAGCGGGAGCTATCAACGGGGTTGAAGCTGCCGTACCAGTAGGTGATACCGTCGGTTGCATAAGGAATTGCGGTGTAAGAGGTAGCAAGCTTGTCGTCTGCAATATCGTCATAAACGATGTAGTAGCCATAGCCTGCACCGGACTCCCAAAGATCATCCTCAGAGACCTCTACGGTATCAAAGCCGTTGAGACCAACTGCATTCTTCAGTGCATCAATGGTGTAGCAGCCGTACTTATAAAGGGTCTCGGTGGGAACGATCACGGCACCGAACATCAGGTCATCGTCTGCACCGTCCTCCAGAAGCTGACGCTGAGTAGCGGTCAGCGTAGCGGAGAAGCGGAGCGCGTTCTTACCATTGGCCTTCAGGCGAACAGCAGCACCCACCTCCATGGTAGGAGCGTTACGGTGAGCCAGAGGAAGCATGCCACAGAAGAAGTACTCCTCACCGTCATACTCAGCCGTGTTCTTCTTGTCCAGCTTCACCTCATCGGTATCAAGGCTGTAGATCTTAGAGAGCTTGGTCTCCTCATGCATAGTGCTGAGGAAGACACCGCCGGTCAGATTCCAGATAGCATTGCTCTGCTCATGGTTGAAGAGCATGCAGGTATCCATCTCGTCCTTGTTGACGAACATACCGCCTGCAATGTTTACGGTCACGGGCTTGAGGTAGGAGCTTGCAGCATGGGAGATCCAGATGATCGCCTCGGTGCTCTCCTTCTTCTTCTGGCCGCCGGTTGCAGCCCACTCTACACCGAACTCATCGGAGATCAGCACGCCGCCCTTGACGTTAACAGTCACGCCGTTACCGGTTTTTATTCGGCGTACATGCACGACCGAGCCGGGAGCACGGAGCGTACCGCCGTTGATGTTGATCTTTTGCCAGTCGGTCACACGGATCGCCTCGCACTGCACAGCGCCCACGCCACCGCTGTCCTTCGCTACGTGCCACTCGCCCTCGTTTACGATCTCGCCACCGTTGATGTCGATCACGCCGTTGGACCAGTTGAGCATAATGGTAGCGCCGTCAGAGGAGGTGGTGCTGTCGGCAGGCATGCCTGCATCGCCATTCTTCCAGTAAGCGCCACTGTCGTTTGCATAGAAATAACCGTCGTTGATGGTAATGCGGCCGTTCATACCGTTGATGGCACAGCCACGGCCGATGACCTTGGTGTTGGCACCGTTAAAGGTCACGTTGGTGGAGCCCGTCGTTACCTCAACGGCAGTGTGAGCGGTATAGCCGTTGGCAGGAACGTCGGTACCGGGATTGTAGGGAACAGTGGGGAAGAGCCAGGAAGCAGCAGCGGTACCGTAGCCGTTCTCGGGGCAATAGTATGCGGGATTGACGGTATAGTACATATCGCTGGCGTAAAGCTCCACATTGTTCAGCACATAGGTGGCCTTTACGTTGTTGTCCTTGTTGTAGAACTGCATGCAGCCTGCATTGGAGACCATCTTTACATTGAGGATGATGTAGTCGTTGGCATTATCGGGATTGAAGACCCAAGCGAATGCCTTTGCGGTCGTCACACCCGCATCGTATTTCCACTTCGTAGACTTTGCGGTGGAGAGCTGTACATCCAGAACATAGCCCTGACCGTCGATGGTGTAGACCAGACCCGAATGGAGCTTGAAGAAGGTGTAGGACTCGGTAACACCCTTGATGTTGCCAAGGAACTTCAGCACAGCATTGTTCTTCATGGCAAGGTCGGCATCAGCAAGGGTCTTGTACTTGCCGATCTCGTTGCCGGCCTGGTCGTAAACGCCGAAGCAGTCGTCCACGCCGTGGGTCAGCCAGGTAAGGACAGGCGAGGTTGCTTCGCCGCCCTCTGTGCCCTCCTCAGCGGAGGCATATGCTGCAGGAATGAGGACCACGATCATCATTACGGCAAGCAAGAGAGCCAAAATCTTTTGTTTCATAATGTGTTCTCCTTTTTTATTTTGGATTTGTAAAATGGGAACAAATCTGTAAGTCTATGATACTTGAAATCCGCAAATTTGTCAAGAGGATTTTCACATTTTCGCGCATTTTTGTTCACACTTGCTGAAAAAGAGCCTTCGTTTTTCACATATTTGACATATTCCCGCCGCCGTAAGGAACGAAACCGCCGCAGGGACGGGCGGCCGCCCGCCCGCGCCCCCGCCAAAGCGCACCTTTTGTTCCTTATGATAAGGTAGCAGAGCGCACTCCGAAAACGGGGGGCTCGGGCGAACCCGGTTCGCCCCCAAGGCTCCCTTGTGTAAAGGGAGCTGTCGCAAAGCGACTGAGGGATTGTTGTTCGCGGATGGCGGGGCGTCGTGGCGCCGCCCCCTACGGGTTTCGCGTTTTTCTTGTAGGGGCCGACGTCCTCGACGGCCCGTGCCAAACAAAAAGGTGTCATTCTGAGGAGGGCAACAGCCCTGCGAAGAATCTCGCAGGCGAGAGCCTGCGCGCCCTGCCTCGGTGCCGAGATTCTTCGCGCAGGCCTCACCTGCGCTCAGAATGACAGGGACAATGTGCAGAGCTAAATTTTTAAAATGCCCGAAAAGCGCTTGCATTTTTCCCCGATGTGTGTCATAATAAAGCCAACAGCCGCGGGGCATCGATGTCACACGGCGACAGAATGGAGATAAATAATAATGAAAGAAATGACCGATCTCAGAAAGGAATGGCACTGCACCGCCTTGCCTTTGATCTTGGCGTGCTGGGCGAGCTGGCCGCAACACTCTGAGACTTGCAACTTTTTCAAGAATATGCTACACTGAAGCTATCCCATAAGGAGGACATAAAAATGGAAGAAAAAATCGTAAAGGTTGGCATTATCGGTTGCGGCGGCATCGCAAACAGCAAGCATATGCCCTCTCTCAAAAAGGTAAAGAACTGCGAGATGGTCGCCTTTTGCGACATCATAAGGGAGCGCGCCGAGAAGGCCGCCGGGACCTTTGGCACGCCCGATGCCCGCGTGTATACCGACTACGAGGAGCTTTTAAAGAACGAAAAGCTCGATGCCGTGCACGTCTGCACCCCCAACCGTATGCACAGCCCCATCACCGTGGCGGCGCTGGAGGCGGGCAACCACGTGATGTGCGAAAAGCCCATGGCCATCAACTCCGCCGAGGCAAAGAAGATGCTTGATGCCGCCGCGCGCACGGGCAAGATCCTCTCGGTCGGCTATCAGAGCCGCTTCCGCCCCGACGCGCAGTATATGAAAAAGGAGGCCGAGGCAGGCACCTTTGGCGAGATCTACTACGCCAAGGCCACCGCCATCCGCCGCCGCGCCGTGCCCACCTGGGGCGTATTCCTCAACGAATATGAGCAGGGCGGCGGTCCTCTTATCGACATCGGCACTCACGCCCTTGACCTGACGCTGTGGATGATGGACAACTACAAGCCCCGATACTGTGTCGGAACGGCCTATCACAAGCTCAACAACGACAAGGATCAGGGCAACAAATGGGGCAACTGGGATCCCGAAAAGTTCACCGTAGAGGACAGTGCCTTTGGCTTTATCGTGATGGAGAACGGCGCGACCATTGTGCTGGAATCCTCCTGGGCGCTCAACACCCTTGACGTACGCGAAGCCGTGACCACGGTCTGCGGCACCAAGGCAGGCGCGGATATGAACGACGGTTTGCGCATTAACGGTGTGAGAAACGGCAGTCAATACGTGATGCAGCCCAGCTTCGGCGGCGGCGCGGTGGCCTTTGACCCCTCGGGCAAGGCCGAGAGCGCGGCCGATATGGAGGAGCGCCTCTTTATCGAGGCGGTGCAGGGCGGCGCAGCCCCCATCACCAAGCCCGAGCAGGCCTATTGTGTCACCCGCATTCTGGAGGGCATCTACGAGTCCGCCAAAACGGGCAAGCCCTATTATTTTGACTGATATCCCCCAAAACGGTATCAAAAACAGCGCTGATGACTTATCATCAGCGCCGTTTTTTCTTTTATTGCCATTTTTCCTTTTTCACAAGGAGTTTTGCGCGGTTGTTTTGATAGGGAATCTGCAAAACGCCACCCGTTTGAGCATAGATTCCTCCGTCAAAGAGGTCAAGCCAATCCCCATCCTCCCCCACGGGGTAGAGTGTGAGGTCTTTTTCTGCGCGGTGATAGACACCGAGCAGATCGGTGTTAAGATAGACCGCCGCAGCGGCGCTTTGGGCATAGCGATGCACGCCCGCCAATGTCAAAAGCGGTGCAAGCGCCTCGCCGTTGAGGCAACCCATGCCCGAAAAGGCGATGTGCGAGCCGTTCTCACCACAGACATAGCCAAAGGCCGCCCTGCCGCTTTTTTCGTAGCTTCCAAGCACCGTCAGACCCTCTTTTGGGCAGATCGCATAGCAGGGGCGCCGCCACGCGGTGGCAAAGCTCCCCCCACCCCGAAGCAGTACGGTGTCCTCGTGGCAGGTGTTCTGCTCTATGGGCACACCAAGCGCCCGCTCCATCTGCGAGTGGTCAAAGCGGCCGTCTGCGCCGATTAGATTGTGCGCATACAAAAACAATACCGTCTTGCCACTTTCGCGCAATTTTTTCACCAAAGCGTCGCAGGCATCCGTCTGCCTGAAGGCATCCAGAAAGATCACCAGCTTGTAGCGATCGGGGTCGATTTGGGGAATATCGCAGGCCGAATAAAGGTCATAGGGCGCACCCATTTCGGAAAGCCCTGCACGCTGCCAACGAAGCAGCATTTCGTTGAGGCTGCAATTTTTGTTGACATAATACATCGATTCGGGGTCGGCCACCACCGCCACCTCGCTGACCGAGCGATGGTCAAGGGTGAGCGCCCTTTCTGTGATGGCGATCATATTTTGGATCTCAGCCATCAGGCGCTCGTCGTAAAACCAGCCGCCGAACATATCAAACCACCAGGTGGCACAGCCGCGTGAAAGTGCCAGCATAAAGTCGCGGCGCAGGAGGTTAACGTCCTCCTTTACCGATTTCGCCTTATGAGGGTGCGAGAAACGCGCCCCCTCGATGACATCGGGCACAAGGCAGGTCGTTTGGTCATGCTCGTAAAAGCAGAGCTTTTGGTGCAGAGAAAGGGTCGTATCCGCTACCATTCCGTGACTTCCGTCCTCCTGACGGCGAAAATCATAGGAAATGGGGTTGGCAATCATATCAAGATCTGGCGAGGTGATCACGCGCTCATAGTCCAGATACCCCGTGTTCCACAGCCTCGGCGCGCAAAGCTCAAAAATATAGCCGAAATACACACCAAGCAGCTTCTTATGGCCAAGCACCTCTTGCGCCTTTTTGGCAAAATACAAAATCGTATCGGCGCGAAGCCAGCCTTCAAAGCGGCGGTAGGAGATCAGGTCGCGATCCTCGTCCTTGTCCAAAAACACGACGTTTTCCGCACCCTCACGCCTCGTTTTTGAGGGAACTTCGCAAAAAGGGTCGCCCATATAGCGGCGATAGGCGGCAAGCGACGAGGGTGAGGACTCCTCAAGGCTTTTTTCGCTGAACCACTCAGTGGTGCCGCCGCAGAGCATAAAATAGCCGAAAAAGCGGTCGCCGTACTTTGCCTCCACGTGCGAAAGCATCGCCTGCAGATATTTTGCGGCATAGGTGCGCCATTTCGGGTCTGCCTCGATCTTTGCAAGCTCAAAAAAGGAGTCGGTCGCCCCCGGATTTTGCGCAAGCCACCACTTGCGTGTGTCAAGCGACAGCATCAGCGAAAAATAGCCCTCGGGCGCGTTTTCCAAAAAGAGATCGATCTGCTTGTCGGTCACCGAAAAGTCGTATTGCTCCTCTCCCACCCACGACTCGCCAAACAGCGAATAGGGAATGCCGAGCGAGCTTGGAATGCCGCAGTCCAGAATGCAAAACAGCCGCAACCCTGCCCCATAAAAGTCGGAAATGTTGCGCGCACAGGCACGAAAGCTCTTAAAGGACACGGGCGGATAGACCTTGCCCCCGATCTCAATGGCCTTCATACCGTTTTTTTCGACGATCCTGCACTCCATTTGCTCCCCTCCCCTACCATAAAGTCAATTTCAGTATACCGCATCTGCGCGCGTGTGTCAAGCAACCGTTTGGCGCAAAAAGGCAGGAGAACAACCCCCGGTTGTTCTCCTGCCTTTTATCAGGAAAGCATCACCTTATCGTTGGCAAACTCCTTACCGCTCGCGGTTTCAAACATCGCAAGCAGCTGGTCGATGGTAAGCTTTTTCTTCTCCTCGCCCGACACGTCGATGAGGATCTGCCCCTGATGCATCATGATCAGGCGATTGCCATAGGCAATCGCGTCGTGCATATTGTGGGTGATCATCAGCGTGGTGAGCTTATGCTCGGACACGAGCTTGTCGGTGATCGTCAGCACTTTGGCGGCGGTCTTGAGGTCAAAAGCGGCGGTGTGCTCGTCGAGCAGCAGGATCTTCGGGCGGCGAATGCGAACCTACCCGCGTGCCCCGCACGCAACAGGGCGAATCCTCGCCATCCCAGCCAAGGACAGAAAAAAGCGCACCTTTCGGTGCGCTCTGTCCTTGTGACGTGTGGCCGATCTAGATGCAAAACCGTGTGTGGTTGATTTAGCTGCACGCTGGTTTTGCAGAGGGTACACTAACCCACAGGCGTGTATGGGAGTTAAGTGTTTCCGCGTTCTACCGGACTTTTAACGCCATGCTTGCAACGATGCCTATGTAATTTATGGACTATAAGCTTTAACTATATAGGTATACCAACCAATCTGCCTTTAAATCCTCATAGCCTTTGCCAAAAGTAGTTTCGATATCTTGGGAATGGTATGCTTCAAGCACTTTTTCAATTCCATAGTTATCTATGAGATAGAGAACGAGAGAGGTCGCTTGTTCGTAGGAAAGCTCTCTACCAACTGCGTTGCAATCGG
>JAZNFZ010000065.1:0-8211 GCA_045576195.1 Eubacteriales bacterium
AACCGCGGTTTTTTATAAGATTCAGGCCTGCGGTGCTCCAAGGGAGAGGCGCACCACCTTGCGCTTTTCCGAAAGCCAGGCAGCCTCGCGGCTGTGGCAAGTCGGATCGTAGCCATGTCGTTCTGTGAGCCAAGGAGTTGTTATCAGGTCTTGTCTTCCTAAGACCCGCTTGGCCCTCCGACTTAACCGCGGTTTTTTATAAGATTCAGGCCTGCGGTGCTCCAAGGGAGAGGCGCACCACCTTGCGCTTTTCCGAAAGCCAGGCAGCCTCGCGGCTGTGGCAGCTGAACAGCAGACATTGCCCGCCCGCCTGCGCGTATTGCTCCAATACCGTCAGCATAGCAAGCGCCCGCTCATCATCCAGACGCGAGAGCGCCTCATCAAAGAAGAGCGGCAGCTTTTTGGTGGTCACCGTTCGCAGCAGCGCCAGTCGCAGCGAGAGGCAGGCCGCATCGCGGCATCCCGCCGAAAAGCGCGACAGGGGCTGCACGCCACCCGGTGCATCCAGCGTCACCGAAAAATCGCCTGCCAGGTGCAGCGATTTATGCTCACCGCCCGTCATAGCCGAGAAGAGCTCCGAGGCATCCTCACAAAGCCTTGGCAGCACACTGCCGCGCAGCTGCTGCTCAGCCTCGCGCATCACCTCAAGCGCCATCACAATGGCAGAAAGGCGGTCGCGGTACTGCCCCAGCTCTCGCTGACACCGCTCAATTTTGGTTTCCAGCTCCTCGGGGGAGGAGGCCTTTGCCGCCAGCGCCGCCTCGGCGCGCTCTGCCGCGGTGCATTTGCTCTCAAGCCCCGCAATGCTCTCCTGCAGGAAGGCGCGGGCGCGCTTCAGCTCCTCAGGGCTCTCGTTGGCGTGGGGTAGCGAGGCATCGTAGCGGGCGCGAAGCTTCTCCTCGTCAATGCCCACCAGGCGCTTCTCCAGCATGCGGCAAAGCTCCTCGGCGTGCTCCACGGCCACCCGTGCCGCCGAGGACTCGGCAACCGCCACCTCGCGGCGGTGCGCCAGATCCCGCAAAAACTCCTCCACCGCCTCCACCGAGGTAAAGGCAGCGGTATATCCGACGGTGCGAAGCTCTGCTTGCAGCTTTTCAAGGCAAACGCCGCTCCGTCCGCGCCACTTGGCAAGCTCACTCTCGGCCTCCTCCAGTGCTGTGCGGCCCGCCTCCTCGCGGGCGGCCTCATCCTGGCATTGGGCAAGATAGGTACGCACCAAGTGCGGGTCCTTGACCCCCAGTGTCGCAAGCAAGCGCGCCTGCTTGCGGGCGGCCGCGCCTGCACGGAGCAAAAGTGCCACGCCGCCAAGAGCAAAGCACCCCGCCCCAATGGCGGCATAGAGCAGAAATAGAGGCTGCCACAGCGCCGCAGCGCCACAGAGAAGCGCCACCAAAAGCAGCAAAACTCCTACCGTTACAGACCTTTTTTTGGAAGAGGCGGTCTTGTCAAGAGCGGAGAGTGTGCTTGCCGCGCCGCCTGTCTCCGACAGGCTCTTGGCCACAGACAGCAGCTTTTCGTCGCCCTTACGGGCACGAAGCTGCTCCACGGCACTTGCTTTTTGCCGTATCTCCTCACCAATATGTGCATAGTCGCGCATCAAAAGACGGATACGTGCGTCGTCCTCTCTGCTGTCCTTTTGCAGCAGCTCTCCATGGCGCGCGGCAATTTCTGCGCTCTCCGCGCGCAGGCGCGCTGCCTCCGCGCAAGCGCGGTGCCATTCATCAAACAGTGAGAGCGTGCGCGCGGTCTCTGCGGCCTCAAGGGCGGCAGAGATCTCACCGAGCTGGCGGCGCCGCGCCGCCACCTGCGACAGATAGCGCTCGGTATCCTCGCGGTGCTTTTGCAGGCTTTCGGCATCCTCCCTCGCTCTCTGCAGCTCCTCCTCAAGGGCGGAGAGCTCGTCCTCCAGCTCGGCGATACGGCCACCCCTGCCCCTCACGTGCAACAGATCGCGCCGTGCGGCATCCAGTGCCTCCTCGGCCTGCTCGGCACCGAGGCCCGATTTGCCCGAAAACAAAAATCCGCCCAGCGCCTCGCCCACGTCAAGGGAGCAGATCCGCTCCACGTCGGATTGACGCACGCAAAGGCTGCTGTCATAGATCTCCATCGGGATGCCCATAAAGAACTCACCGGGAGACTTTTCTCCCAGCGAGACCGTCTCGCCCGAGGGCAGCAGGATCACGGAAAGATCCTCCGTGGCCTGCTCGCGGTTTTTGGTGCCGCGCACCGAAAAGCTACGGAAGATCTGATACCGTTTGCGGCCTATTTCCACAATCAGGGAGCCTGCCGCGCGGCGTGTGCGCCAGGAGAGGCGCTTGTCGCGCTCCTCGCCGTCGGTGCTGTTTTTACGGGGAAAGCCGTAAAATACAAAGCGAAGGAAGGCAAGCAGGGTGCTTTTGCCCGACTCATTGGGGCCATCGATCAGATTCAATCCCCTCCCCAGCTCAAAGCTGCAGTCGGTCAGCTTTCCGAATTCCTCAATACGGATCTCAATCAGTCTCATGCTCACACCTCCCGTCCCGAAAGTGCCGCAAAGCCAAGCCGCAGTGCCTCAACGGCGATCCGACGGGTCTCCTCGTCCTCGCTTTGCAGGCGGGTCAGCATGGCGCGGTAATAGGCACCGTTGATGGTAGGATCCTTCTCCAGATACTCGGCATCAAAGATCGGCACCGTCCGGTCGATCAGCTCAAAAAACGCCAGCCGCTCGCCAAGGCGCACCACGGCGGCACGGTCGATCTTGCAGGCGACCCCCACGTTTCCCGTGAGGATAAGCCGCAGGCACGTGCCCCTCGGATATTGCTCTGCCTTCAAAAAAGCCGCCACACGTTGTCTGATTTTCTCACCGCTTGTAATGCCCGTGCAGTCAAGCTCCCGTTCCTCAAAGCGGTCTGCCGTGCTTTCCAGCGTGGTGACCTTCACCCGCTTGCCGCTGATCTCGACCAGCTGTGCCTGTCCTGCGCCAAGCTCATCGAAGCCGCGACCCGTGAAAAATCCGCTGTATGCCGCCACGGTGTTGCCGTAACGGCGGGGCTCCATCGGCTTGTGGATATGCCCCAGCGCGGCGTAGTAAAAGCCGGAGGCCTCCAGCTGCCCTGCCGAGATCGGGGCGCTGTCGGAAAGCGGCTGAAGCAGATCGCCGTGCGCCAGCAGCACACAAACACGCCCCGGCTCAAGCTCACCCGAGCGACGAAGCACGGGAGAGCCCATGGTCGGATCGGTAAAGGCATAGCCATAAACCGCCAGCTTCAGCTGGGGAAAGTCAAACATCCCCATCTCCTGCCCGCGGAACAAATGCACATTGGCAGGCAGCGGCTGGCGATCCCAGAATCCGCCCTCCCTATAATAATCGTGATTGCCGGGGGCGATCACCACGGGAACCGAAAGTCCCTCCAAAATGGCAAAAAAGCGCGCTGCTATATTGGGGTCAGGCTCGGTGCTGTCGAAGCAATCGCCTGCAAAAAGCACCACGTTAGCACCCTTTTCCTCAATTCCTCTGGTCAGCATCTCCTCCAGCGCCACAAACTGCCGCTCGCGCCGCGCGGCCGCCTCGTGCGACAAAAACATGGAAAAGCGGCTGCCCAGATGCAGGTCGCCCATATGTAAAAGCCGTAGCATAGAGTTCCCTCCTTCAAATTTGCTGTTATCCTACTCTAAGTATACCATATTTTCCTCTCTCTTGCAACCGTTTTGCTCTTGATTATTTCATCTTTTTATAGTATAATAAAGAAAAAGAACTCCCTGAGAAAGGAGCTGCTCTTATGAATTTTCCGTTGCTGCTTCAAATTTTAGCAGGGCCGATCCTCGGCGCGGTGATCGGTCTGTTCACCAACTATATCGCCGTTAAAATGCTTTTCCGCCCCTTAAACGAGGTAAAGATCGGCAAGCTCACCCTCCCCTTCACCCCAGGCATCATCCCGCGCCGCAAGGCGGCGCTGGCCAAGGCTCTGGGAAAGGCGTGCAGCGAATCGCTGATCCGCGAGGAGGACCTGAAGCGCACCCTGCTTTCCGAAAATTTCTGCACCGCGATCTCCAACGGCGTGCTGGCACTTCCCTCGGTGAGGGAATCGGGCAGCGCGCTCTTCGGCGAGGAAAAATACGGCGAAAAGCGGGAAATGGTGCTGAATTACCTCACCGATCGCATCGTCTCTGCCATCAAGGGGCTTGATATGACTGAGCTGATCACCGCCGCCGCTCCCGAGCTGATCACCGCCATTGCGGGAAAAAATCCCTTGATCGGTATGTTCGTCAACGAATCGCTGATCGCCTCGCTCGCCCCCGCTCTTGCCGAGCGCCTCAACGGCTATCTGGCCGAGGGCGGGAAAGAGCGCCTGCGGGATGTTCTCGATACCAAGCTCGCCCCATTTGAGGAAAAGCCCCTGCGCGACATCTTCAAGGATCCCGAAAAGATGAAGGAGGTCATTGTGGGCGTTTACCGCCAGCTGGTGGAGCGCCACGCCGACAGCCTGACCGCGCAGTTCCACATTGACAAGATCGTGGAGGATAAGGTCAACGCCATGCCCGCCAAGGACCTGGAGCAGCTTGTGCTTTCCGTGATGAAAAAGGAGCTCAACTCCGTGATCTGGCTCGGCGGCATCATCGGTCTTGTCATTGGCCTCGTTGGCCTTCTTGCCGATCTTTTTTGATAAAAAGCGCCCCGTCCCGTGGGCAAACCGTTTCTGCCCCGAGCAAGCATCATTCAAAAATAAATCAAGGCGGAGCCTTGTATATCATCGATTCCGCAGGAATTGCATATCACCAAAACGAAGGTTTGTATACCATCAAGCCGCAGGGAGATCCGGCCCCAAAGGGGCTGATGAGACAAAAGGGCGCAAGGCGCCCTTGATGATATCCACCGCACTTCGCGCGGCGATGCAAGGAGCAAAGCGACGGAATAGCGAGCCTGCGAGCGTCTATACCAAGCCTGCGGCTTGGATAAACAAAAAAGGAACTTTTGGTAAACAAAAGTTCCTTTTTTGTTGGAGCTGGTGGTGAGATTTGAACTCACGACCTGCTGATTACGAATCAGCTGCACTGCCCCTGTGCTACACCAGCCTACCGCCAATCAAACGGCGTGATATAGTATAGCATATTTTTTTGAAATTTGCAAGGGCTTTTTTGATTTTTCTTTCAAAAATTGCAAAGCGGCAAAGAAAAGAGACCGCATTTTCGAAAAAATCAACACCGTCAAGGGACTAAATCAGCAATCCTTCATCAAGCGAACATAAAACTCCACCGAGCGACCCACAGTCTCGACCCGAATGCGCTCGTTATTGCCGTGAATGGTGCGACGCTCCTCTGCGGTGAGATCCATCGCAGAAAAGCGGTAAACGCGATCGGAGATCACACCGTAATGGCGGCTATCCGAGCATTGCATCATCAGATAGGGCGCCACCAGCGCGCCTCGCCAGGTGCCCCTCACCGCTGCGGTGATCTTATGCCAGCCAGGCACATCGGTGCGGGAAATGCGGCTGGGCTCAATGCGAAGCAGGGGGCGAAGCGAAATTCTGTCGTTTTTGATCCTACGGCGGAGATAGGCCTCGGCGCTCTTTACCGAATCCTCGGGATTGAGGCGGATATTGGACACCATAGAGGCACTTGGCGGGATCACATTGGCAGCGGTGCTGCCCTGCATTTGCGTAAAGGCCACCGTGGTACGCATCAGGGCGTTCAGCTCGCCGCCCGACTTGCGGCAAATGACATCCAGCAGGGGGCTGAAGCACCAGAGGTTGGCAAAGATCATACGGTAAAGGAAGGTCGAATGCCGACCGAGGGTATCAAACATTTCCGCCACGGGCTTGGTCATATGGCGGGGGAAGGGGTGATTTTCCACGGCAACGGCCGCGGCTGAAAGCTCACCCACGGGGGTATGGGGCTTGGGAGCGGAGGCGTGTCCGCCGTTTGACTTGATGGCATACTCAAGGTCCATCATTCCCTTTTCCGCAATGCCGATAAGGCCACAGGGCTCCTTCACACCGGGGAAGACATCTGCCACCACGGCACCGCCCTCATCCAATACCAGTGCGGGAGTAATTCCCTTTTCGCGGAAATATTCCACAATATGCTGTGCCCCCGCGCCGCTGATCTCCTCGCAGCCCGAAAAGGCAAAATAAATATCGTGCTGCGGCACAAAGCCCCGCTCGATCAGATGCTCGGCCGAGGAAAGCACCGCATTCATGGTCACCTTGGTATCCAGCGTGCCGCGTCCCCACAGCACACCGTCCTCAAGCACACCGCCAAAGGGCGGCTTTTCCCAGTTTTCCTCCTCCACGGGCACCACGTCATAGTGCGCCATCAGCACGGCGGGGTCACCCGCCTCACGCCCCACAAAGCGGTAAAGCAGGCCGCGGTCGGGCAGGCGCGTCAGCGAGCAGGTGGCGTGAACACGGGGGAACAGCTGCGGCAGCAGGGCAAGCAGTCTTTCAAACTCAGCCTCGTCCTCAAGAGCGGCATCGCGGTAGGAGACGGTCTTGCACATCACCAGCTGCCGCAGGCTCTCCACGGCGCGGTCACGGTCCACCGTGATCTCCTCAAAGGTCATCGACTCCTCCCCCTTGGGGCGGAATGCCAGCGTGCGGATCAGCACCACCAAAAGGAAGAGCAGCAGCGCGCCGCCGATCACCAAAAGCACAATTTCGGGGATTCCCATCCGAATCCTCCTTTCCCATCAAAGCATATTTTTCTTATACATCAGGCGCGCCACTCCAAGGGAGAAGAGCACACCAACGGGCACCATAATGCCCACGGTGCTTGTGTTGAGCGCAGGCACGAAGATAAACAGCACCAGCATCAGCAAGATCGGGGCAACGGCGATCTTCCAGTTGCGGGAGATAAACACCACGCCAAGACCGCCAAAGAGGGCGGGCAGGATCTGCTCAAAGGCAGGCGCCAGCACGGGAGAGGAGAGCAGGGGCGTGAGCGGCACAAGCAGGATGACACCCAGCACAATGATCACAGTGGTGACGATGCTGGACACCGCAATGGCCACCGTGGAGATGATCTCCCCCTCCTCGGAGTTGACCTTGACACCAAATTGCTCCATAGCATTCAGCGCGCAGGGCAGCTTGAGGTTGGAGATGTTACCCGTCACGAAGGAGAGGTAGGAGCCACCCGCACCCAGCATCGGGATGTAGGTAAAGGTCTCTACCACACCAACCGCCCAATACATAGGGGCGGTGGCCACAAGGCCCATCAAAAGCCCCTTTCCGCTGGGAACTGCGCCAAAGAACAGCGCAATGGCAAGGGGATAAAGGAGCATCAGGATCATCACGGCAATGTTCCAGATACGGCCGTCACGGTGTACCGAATTCATATATGTCATTTCTTTTTTCATCTTCGCACCTCCTCAGGAAAGCCAAGCCGTGATCGGAATGGCCGATGCCATACCTGCCACAAGGCTGATGGGCAACGCATACTCCGAAAGCCACAGCCACTTCAGCTTTTTCACCAGCAGGCCGCAAAGGAGCATCAGGATCATCGAGACCGCCATCACGCACACGGGGATCAGACCCGTCATATCGCCGTGTACCACCGTCAGCACGTCGCAGAACACATATCCCACAAAGGCGGAGATCATACCGATGAACATGGCGGCGGTGAAAAGCTCACTCCATTTTTTGTCACGCTTTTCCATAGAAATCATACCGTTCTGCAGCTTTTTCGCTACCACGGGCACAAGCCAGATACCCACCATAATACTGATGGTCATCACCAGCGTGATGGTAACAAACTGCGAGGCATTGAGCACGGCGCCCGAGCCGAATTTAATGCCCATGGCACTCTCGGCATTGGTGGCGGCAATGGTCTCGTAGGAAAGCGAGCCCACCACACTAAGGCGCATCCAGGGAAGCGCCACACCCAGATCCTTCGACAGGGTCATCACGCTGATCACAATAGCCACGGCAGGTGCCACAGTAAAGGTGGCAGCGGAAATGATCGTCTTTTTCAGCTTTGTCATATCCATGCCGATCGCCTTAGCACGCCGCAGGGCGCGGACCAAAAAATAGATCGATTGCGCCAATACCGAGGCAATCAAAATGCCCGACAGCAAAAAGAGTATCGGGTGGTTGACAGAAAACTCCTTCATAAGCACCTCCATGGTAAAAATTTTTAGAGTCCTTGTTCATTATAATACTTTTTTCCGAAAAAAGCAAGTTTTTTCTCTTACAAGCGATCCCACACCGCAAAATTTCGGGATCGATAAAAAAGCCCGAC
>JAZNFZ010000066.1:0-15270 GCA_045576195.1 Eubacteriales bacterium
CAAAGACCCTCAAGCCTTAATTTTAAGATGATTTTGGTGCTTGCCGAGTGCCGCCAAGTGCGGACTTTGCAAGCGAGGCAAGTGCCGAAAGCGCTGAAAATTCAGGCTTCAGGGCGAGTTCGGATTTGTCCCTCTTGCCTAGGGATCATTGCTCTGATCCGTCCTTATTTTCCTCGGAAAAATCCAGATCCTCGATGCTGATCTTTATCTCCTGATCGTCCGTCTCCTTCGCCTTCGCTTCATCCATGCGAGCGCGCTCCTCGTTGGCATCACGACTCTTCTTGGCGCGGTCGGCGGCGATGGCCTCGATCATCTCGGTGGTCACATCGTCGTTTTCCATCACGGCCTTGAACTGGTCGCCGTCCATATCCTCGTGCGCCAGCAGATATTCGGCAATAAAGTGCAGCTTGCCGATGTGCGCCTGCAGCAGCGACTTGGCGTTGGTATAGGCCTCGTCGATGAGAGCGTGGATCTCCTCGTCAATGATGCCCGCCACCTGCTCGGAGTAGTCGGCATTGGAGGAGAAATCGCGTCCGAGGAAGACCTCGTTCTGATCGGTGCCGAAGCGGCGCGGGCCCAGTCTCTCGGACATACCGAACAGGGTGACCATACGCTTGGCGGTCTCGGTGGCCTTCTGGATATCGGAATACGCGCCGCTGGTCACATCCTCAAAGATGATCTCCTCGGCAGCACGGCCGCCAAGGGTCATGGCGATCTCGTTTTTGTATTCCTGCTTATACATCTGGTAACGGTCCTTTTCGGGGCGGAAGCTGGTATAGCCCAGCGCACCGCGTCCCGTGGGCACAATGGTGATGAGATGCACCGTATCCACGTGGAGCAGATAGCCCACCATAGCGTGACCTGCCTCGTGGTAGGCGGTGTTCTTCTTCTCCTGCTCGCTCATCACGTGGGTCTTCTTCTTCGGACCCATAATGATCTTGTTGAGCGCATCCTCGATCTCATCCATACCCACCAAACTCTTGGCGCGCCGTGCGGCAAGCAGAGCCGCCTCATTGAGCAGGTTGGAAAGATCCGCACCCGTAAAGCCAACGGTGATCTTTGCCACGCGGGCCAGATCCACTGCGGGCTCCAGGGGCTTGTTGCGGGCGTGAACCTTCAAAATATCCTCACGTCCCTTCAGGTTGGGACGATTGACCGCGATCTGACGGTCAAAGCGACCGGGACGAAGCAGCGCAGGGTCCAGCACATCGGCGCGGTTGGTGGCCGCGATCACCACAATGCCCTCGTGAGAGCCAAAGCCATCCATTTCCACCAGCAGCTGGTTGAGGGTCTGCTCGCGCTCGTCGTGTCCGCCGCCAAGGCCCGTGCCTCTCTGGCGACCCACGGCATCGATCTCATCAATAAAGATAATGGCCGCTGCGGATTTGCGCGCCGTCTCAAAGAGGTCGCGCACACGGGAGGCACCCACACCTACATACATTTCCACGAAATCGGAGCCCGAAATCGAGTAAAAGGGCACGCCTGCCTCGCCTGCCACAGCCTTGGCAAGCAGGGTCTTACCCGTACCGGGAGGGCCCACCAGCAGCACACCGTGGGGGATCTTAGCCCCAAGACGGGTAAACTTTTGCGGCTCCTTGAGGTACTCTACGATCTCCTCAAGCTCCTCCTTCTCCTCGTCGGCACCCGCCACGTCGGCAAAGGTCACCTTATCCTTCTGGTCGTTTACGGTCTTGGCCTTGGCCTTGCCAAAGCTGTTCATCTTGCCACCGTGCCCGCCTGCCGAGTTCATCATAAAGATAAACAGCACCACAAACACGATGATGATGATCACATAAGGCAGGAAGCTGAGCCACCAGGGGTAGACCGTCTCGGGCTCCACGTCAAAGGTCTCAAGGTTTTGATTGTTTTTCACATAGTCGCTGCAATAATCCTCAAACAGCTGCAGCGAGCGCAGGCGATAGGAGACCTCCTCGGTCACCCACGCGCCGTTCTCCTTGACAAGACCGCCGTCAGCGCCCACCTTAATGACCTTCATGCTGAGATGATAATCCTCATCGATCACAAAGGAGACGACCCGATCCGCCTCAAAGTAGCTTACCACATCTCCGAGAACGAGCTTTTCGGTTGTCGTTCCCTGAAAAATGACAGCCACCACGGCGATGATCACGCCGATCAGCAATACGTAAAACAGTATTGTTTTCAAATGGTTCTTCATGGTTTCCTCCGCTGGGAATTATTTGGTATATACCTCGGGCTTCAGCACGCCCACAAAGGGCAGATCCCGATAATATTCATTGTAATCAAGGCCGTATCCCACCACAAATTTATCGGGGATCTCAAGTCCGCAGTAGTCTGCCTCAAAGGCCACCTCGCGGCGGGCAGGCTTATCCAGCAGTGTACAGGTCTTGATGCTATGTACGCCCCTCTCACGGAAGAGCCCCGTCAGCATCGAAAGCGTCCGTCCGCTGTCCACGATATCCTCCACCAGGATCACATCAAATTTTGAATAGTCCTCCCGCTTCAGATCAAGGTGCAGATTGATGCAGCCCGTGGTGCTGGTGCCCGTGCCGTAGGAGGAGACCTTCATAAACTCCATCTCAATGGGGCGGTCGATCTTTTTGATCAGATCCACATAAAACATCACAGAGCCCTTCAGAATGCAGACCATCACAAGCGGTCTGCCTGTGCAAGCATAATCGCTGTCGATCTGTGCGGCGATGCGCGTGGTGATCTCATCGATCTGCGCGGGGTCAACGAGAATACTTTCAATGTCCTTGTTCATAGTTGGTTTGTACCTTTCTTTCTCAATCAATACGATGATGCTGCAACGTTACGAAAAGAAAAAATAAACAGTAAGATCTCTTGCACCCACGCTGTCGCGGGTCGCCCCAAGGGGCACGGCCAGCACGCCTGCGCTGTCGCAAAGCAGCGGCATCCGTGCGCGCACCGCAAGAGGCAGGGGAGAAAGCCCTCGCAGGCGTCTTACGGCCTTGTGCATACCGCCGGACAGGATCTTGTCTCCCTCCCGTCGCGGGCGGAGATACAGCGCGCCCTTTATCTCTGCGGCGGGAAATTTAACTGCGGCGCGGTAACGGTAGCGCGCGGCAAGCTCCGTCTGCCCTGCGGCAGAGAGCTCTCCCAGCACCACCGTGGCATTTGCCGCGGGGATCTCATTTTCGCCCTGCTGCAGCAGGACGCTATAGTCGTCGGGTGTTACCGCATCCGCGGCGGGCGAGCAGCAAAGCGCGCCGTTCTCCACCGACACGCGGCAAAGCGGCAAGGAAAGCGAGGCATGGGGCTTTGCCCTTTTGACCAGCTCCCACAGCGCGCTAAGGTGCACCGCAAGAGGTGCCTCGGGCAGCCACTCCCGCATGACCCGCACAAATACGGGCCTCGGAAGGGCGGATAGCGCCGCCACAGATAGGGTTTCCCCCTCGCCCTCGATAAATTCCCTTGCCAGAGAGGTAAGGTATCGCTCATCCTGTGCCAGTCGCTCGGCACACTGTGCCGCCTGCTCCGATGCATCGGGGCAGAGCTCGCGGAGCAGCGGCAGCACATCCAGCCGCAGGCGGTTGCGCTGGCAAAAGCGCTCCCCGTTGGTGCTGTCGTCAACATAGGAAAGCCCCCGCGCGGCAAGATAGGCAAGGATCTCCTGCTTTGGCACCTGCAGCAGCGGTCTTACCACCAGCGCACGCCCCAAGGGGCGGCAGGCGGGAATGCCGCAAAGGCCGCCAAGCCCCGCACCGCGAAGCAGGTGCTGGAGCATGGTCTCCAGCTGGTCATCGGCGTGGTGCGCCGTGGCCAGCAGCTTGATGCCGTGTGCCGAAAGCCAGGCCTCCATTGCCCCATAGCGCGCCTCGCGCGCCGCGGTTTCAAGGCTCTCACCGCGCTCTCTTGCCATAGCGGGCACATCCACCCGCAGCTCGGCAAAGGGGAGCTGGCGCTCCTTTGCAATACGGCGGCAAAAGGCCGCATCTCTGTCTGCCTCCTCCCCGCGGATGCCGTGATGCACGTGAAGGACATACACATTGCCCCCATCCGCCAGCAGATCAAGCAGCGCCACCGAATCGGCGCCGCCCGAAAGTGCCACCGCAAGGGGGGCATCGGCGGGCAGCCCCGCCAGTGCGCGGGGATCGCGAAAGCCCTTCGGAGGGGTGATCTCTCTTTTATTCATTCTCGTGCTCGGTATCCAACGTGCGGAACTTGGTAAAGGCACCGATCCAGCCCATCTTCACATTGCCCGTGGAGCCGTGGCGGTTCTTTTGAATGATGACCTCTGCCACATTTCCCTCCTTGGCCTCGGGATCGCGGTCGGTCTTATAATATTCATCACGGTAAAGGAACATAACCACGTCGGCATCCTGCTCGATGGCACCCGAGTCACGCAGGTCGGAGAGCTGCGGACGCTTGTCGGTACGGCTCTCGGGTCCACGGGAAAGCTGGGCGCAGCAGATGACGGGAACGCGCAGCTCCTTGGCCATCAGCTTCAGGCCTCTTGAAATATCGCCCACCTCCAGCGCACGGTTGTCAGAGCGACGCTCGCTCTCCATCAGCTGCAGGTAGTCGATCACCACAAGGCCGAGGTTCTCCACGCGGCGCAGCTTGGCCTTCATGGAGGTGACCGTCATACCCGAGGTGTCGTCAATGAGAATATCGGTGCCCGACAGCTTCATTGCCGTGTCGGCGATCTTCTTCCACTCATCCTGGGAGAGCTGCCCCGAGCGCAGATGGTAGCTATCCACCAGCGCCTCACTGGAGATCATACGCGAGACCAGCTGCTCGGCAGACATCTCAAGGGAGAAGATGCACACCGCTTTTTTCGACGAGGCTGCCACATTGGTGGCAATATTGAGGGCAAAGGAGGTCTTACCCATACCGGGTCGTGCGCCCACCAGGATCAGATCAGAATCGCCCATTCCCACCAGTAAGCGGTCTACGCCCGAAAAGCCCGTGGGGGTGCCCTGCGCCGCCTCCTTGTCGTCGGCCAGCTTGTGCAGGTTGTCAAGCACCGAAAACAGCACATCGCGGATCCTTCTGAAGCTGCGGCTGTCCCGCCCCTGCGCGATCTCGGTAAACTGCTGCTGGGCATAGTCAAGCACGTGGGTCACGGCCTCCTGCTCGCCGTAGGTCATATCCGAGACCTCGGCGCAGGCGGCAATGATCCTGCGGCGGGTGCTTTCCTCCTTCACGATGCGGGCATAGTCGGCCACATTCATCGCGCTGGGGGTCACATCCACCAGAGAGCGGACATAATCCTCGCCCCCCGCCTTCTCATACACACCCTTATGCACAAGGGTGTCGATCAGGGTCACGGGATCGATCTCCTGGCTGGCATCAAACAGCTCTCGCATCGCAAGAAAGATCTGCTTGTGCTCCTCTACATAAAAATCGTCTGCCTGCACCACGGCAAGCACATCATTGATCGCCGCAGGGTCGATCAGGATCGAGCCGAGCAGCGCGCGCTCCGAGGCAAGGGAGCAGGGCATCTTGCGGACCAGCTCCTCGCCGTGCATCAACGGTTCGTTCATAGCGGCCTCACTGCTCTGTGACGATGAGATGGATCTTGCCCGTCACGTCGGTGTAAAGGCGCACGTCAAGATCGTACTTGCCGTATGCCTTGATGGGGTCGGGCAGCGCGATCTTGCGCTTGTCGACCGTAAGGCCGTGCTCCTTTGCCAGTCGCTCGGCGATCTCCTTGGAGGTCACAGAGCCGTAAAGGCGACCGTCGGCACCCGCGCCCACCTTAAAGGTCAGCACAATGCTCTCTAATTTTTCAGCCGCAGCACGGGCCGCCGCGCGCTCCACCTCAATGCGGTGCTTCTCGGAGGCCTCCTTGTTCTTCAGCTCGTTCACTGCCTGATTGTCAGCGGGAATGGCCAGCTTGCGGGGGAGCAGAAAATTGCGCGCGTATCCGTCGGATACCTCCACCAGCTGATCCTTTTTACCCTGACCCTTTACATCTGCCTTTAAAATAACCTTCATTGTGATCTTTCCTTTCCGTCATATGGAAAAAAGCTTAGGACCGCTTTTCCCCTTCAAGCTCTGCAAAATATTGATTGATCGCCGCGCCGAGGCTCTCCACGGCACGGTCCAGCGAAACGCCCGCAAGTGCCGCGCCCGCAGAGTCAAATCTGCCGCCGCCGCCCAGGCGCTCCAGGATCAGCTGAACGTTGACCGAGCCGTCCGAGCGACCCGAAATGTGGATCGAATGATCCACCGCCACCAGCGCAAAGGCCGCCGAAACGCCCTTGACCGACAGCAGCTTATCCGCCTCCTTGGCGGCGGCCACGCGGTCATCAGCCCCCCGCCCCGTGCCGGGGCTCCAGGTCAGGCCAACGGAGTTGTTCTGCAGCAGCATACAGCCCGAAAAGCTGCGCTCGCAGACATAATCCGCATAGTCCACATCGAAAAAGCTCTTGACATATTCGGCATTGGCGCCCTTGCTGTAAAGGTAGCGCGCCGCGTCAAGGGTACGGCTGCCCGTGTTACGGGTAAAGCCGTTGGTGTCAAGCATAATGCCCGACAGCATCACGCTGGAGACCTCATCGCCCACCAGCTTGGTGCCCTCTGCCTCGTGACCGCTCTCGATCTGCTCTAACATCTCGGAGACCAGCTCGGAGGCGGAGGAAGCACTGGGGTCGATATAGTTCATCACAGGCTCAAAGTCATACTCGCCCGTCTGACGGTGATGGTCGACGATGGCGATCTTGCCCGAGACCTGCCGCACGCCGATGGCCACATCGGGTGCCTCGATGATCTGAAAGTTGTTGGCATCGGTGATGATCAGCAGCGTGCCGGGGCGCACCAGATCAAGCCCCTTGTGCCCCGAAATAAACATATCGCGGTAAAGCGGCGAGGCAGTAAGGCGCTCGGTGGCCGCACGGAAGTTGGCGTTGTTCAGATCCATCACGATCTTGGTGGGAACCCCCGCAAAAAGGCCGATCTGTGCAATGCCCACCGAGGAGCCGATGGAGTCAAAGTCGGGGTTGCGGTGTCCCATGACGAGAAGATTGTCGGCCTCGGAGATCTTGGAGAGCAGATAGTTTGCCACCACACGCGACTGCACCTTGGTGCGGCGCTGGAAGGGCCTTGTCTGACCGCCGTAGTACCGAATGCCGTCACGGCGCTTCACGGCAACCTGGTCACCGCCGCGCTGCAGCGCCATATCAAGGGCCTTGGCCGCCTCCTCGGCGCGCTCCGCCATCGAGCAATCCGACAGCGAGATGCCCACCGAGACCGTAACGGGAATGCTGTATTCACCAAGACGGATGGCGCGGATCTTATCAAGCAAGGAGCTGAACTTATCCGCCTCGCAAAGCCGCAGCTTCTCCTGTGAGAAGAACATCAGGTAGCGGTCGCGCTCATATTCGCGCAAAAGGCCGTTCATGCTTGCCGCCCAGCTGATGAGAATATCATCCACCTTACGGGAGGCATCGCGGTAGTTGACGCGGGTGTACTGCGCCAGCTCCTCCAGGTTATCCACATCAATGTAGGCCACCGCAGGCATTTCGCGGTCGGTCTTTTCCCGCAGATCCAGCAGGTCGGTATAGTCGGTAAAGGTCACAAGGTAGTTGATGCGGCCGTTGAGGTTGATCTGATAGGGGCGGGCGGCATAGCGACCGCCGCAGCGAAGACGCACGATCATGGCATCCTGCACCGCGTTGCGGTGCGGCTCGGGTGCGGCCTCCGCCTCCTTCTCTGCAGCGCTGACGGCCTCTGCCGTCAGGCGGCTGAGCTCCGAGCGGGACTCCTCATTCTTTGCGATATGCTCCAGCATATCGCGCAGCGAAACACCCTCGCAGAAATCGGCAAGCATGCCGCGGAAGAAGGGATCCTTGGCGCCCAGCATGACCTGCAGCGCGCGGTTGAGCACGCGCACGCGACCCTGCTCATCCACAATGGCATAGGGCAGGTCCACCTCGTATTTGAACATATTGTGCATCTTGGTGTTGAGCGATTCAAACATGATCTGCTCATCCATCTGCTTGCGCCGCTTGATGCGATACAGCACAAACAGGAGAAGTGCCAGCACCGAGTAAGAGCAAAGAAGGGTCAGTGCCGCACCCAGTCTTGAGATCGCGATCGTCGGGATCTGCTCGATCACGATATAGGTCCCGAAAAACAGGATCCCCAGCAAAAGACAGATCAGCAATGGGGTTCCCGAATCGGAGGGACGGTTGGAATCGGTATGCTTTTGCATTATTTTTCTCCTTTTCCGCCAGGCGACGGGATAAACCGTGCAGCTAAAATATGAAACGCGCCGTAGAAAGAAGCAAGTGCCAGCCCCGAGAAGGGATCATTCCATATCACAAACAAAAGGCCGAACAGCAGGATATACGAAAGGCAGGAGCGCTGCTCCTTTTGCCAGAGAACACCAAAGCCCACCAGCGCAAGGGCAGGCTCAAGCATCAGGGCAAAATTCTGCGCCACCACGCCAAAGAGCGTGGCGTGATCGGCATTGGCGATCAGCGCCGCCACAAAGGCCACCGCAAACAGCGCGGCGCCGACGGTGCTGACCGAAAAGCCAAGCAAGCGCAGGGGCAGGCGAGGCAGTGCGGCGGTGTGGATCAGTGACCGCAGCAAAAAGCGCCACGCGAGGTAAACGGTGACCGCCATCAGCACTATGAAAATGCCGGGCAGCAGATTGACCATCATCGCCGCCTCGTTGGCGATCATCACATCGGTGATGTTGACCGCGACCCCCATCTCGGCGTAAAGCGCGCGCATCTCCTCCATCACCGCGATCACGGTGCTCTTCAGCGTGTCGCTCACCAGCAGGAGTGGGTTTCCCGCCGAAACGCCCGTCGCCCAAAGCGTTACCAGCCCCGCCACGATCAGCGCGGCCGAAAGAGCGGCGATCCCGAGGATCAGCGTGTGGATCTGGGGAAGGCACCGCCAGACACCCACCGCAAACAGCACGGCAAGCACCGCAGGCAGCAGCGTAAGCAGGCCGCGCAGCGGATCACCGAAATAAAGCGCGGGAACGAGGTAGACCGCCGTTTGGATCAGCAGCAGCGCACCGACGTGATAGCGGGAATGCCCGCAGGCAAGCAGCAGCGCACCCGCCGCACCACCCACCAGCACCGAAAGAAAGACAGCGGGCAGCAGAAAGTCATCCGTCACCGAGTAAAGAAGCAGCGCGGGCAGCAGAAGCCCCAGCACCGAGGGAACGGTGTTGGTGAGAAGGTAGGCCGCGCCCACCGCAAACACGCAGACCAGCAATGCCAGATTTTTGTGATCGGCAAAGGGGATCGACAGGGCAAGCACGCCATAGATCAACCCGAGAAATGCCGATTTGGAAAGCGCAGGACGCTGCAAAAGCTCCTGCCAGCCGCCAAGATCGCTCTTGGTAAACGGGGCAGCCGTCATCTGTTTCCCCTCCCTTTCTTGCCCTCTCCCTCCCGAAAAGGAGGCTGGGGCAGTTTACTATTTCTATATTATACCATACTTTTTGATAATTGTAAACAGATACCGTGAAGGATTTGTGAAAAAACCGAGAGAAAAATTGAAATTTTCAAAAAAACAGCAGCTTTTTGCAAAAAATCAAAAAATTTTTCATTTTCTATTGCAAAACGCGAAAAGTTGTGGTATACTATGGATGAATATGAGTGTAGTGGAGCAGGTTGGAAGGCCTGCTCCAAATTCTTTGTTCAGGATTTGCCTGCGAAAGGGGTTTGTATGGCCGGAGCAAAAAACGTGACCGAGGTCGTGCGCGAGCTGATCGCGCCCACGGCAGAGCAGCTTGATCTGCTGCTTTGGGATGTGGAATTTGTCAAGGAGGGTGCGCGCCGCATCCTTCGCATCACCATCGACAAGGAGGAGGGCGTGACCATTGATGACTGCGAGCGGTTGCATCGCGCCATCGACCCTCTGCTGGATGAGGCAGACCCCATTGACACCGCCTATGATCTTGAGGTCAGCTCTCCCGGTATCGAGCGCGAGCTGCGGACCGACGAGCAGATCGATGCCTTTCTCGGCGCGGAGGTGGAGCTTCGCCTCTTCGCCCCCCAAAACGGCAAAAAAAGCCTGGTCGGCATTCTTCTTGAGCGAGGCGAGAACGGTGAGATCCGCATCAGCGAGAACGGCACCGTACACGCATTTACCCGCCAAACGGTAGCGAAAATCAGAACCATTTTTCATTTTTAAACGATTTTGAGAACACATAGTAAAAGTACGAAAGGACAGAGCCATGAGCACGAAAAGCAGCAAAGAATCGTTTGTAAACGCCCTTGACCTCCTTGAAAAAGAGAAGGGTATCCCCAAGGCATATATGATGGAAAAGATCGAGGCAGCCCTTGTCTCGGCCTATCATAAGGAATACGGCACCAATGCCAATGTCCGCATTGCCTTTGATCTTGAAAAGGACGATGTACGCGTATTCCAGCTGAAAACAGTGGTGGAGAACGTGGAGGATCCCGAAAACGAGATCTCCCTTCCCGACGCAAAGGCGCTCAGCCGCCGTCACACCTTGGGTCAGGTGATCGAGATCAAGGTGAAGCCCGAAAACTTCCGCCGTCTCTCTGCCGCCGCCGCCAAGTCGGTCATCATCCAAAGCATTCGCGAGGGTGAGCGCCGCGCCATTCAGGAGGCGTATGAGAACCAGCGCGATGAGATCATCACCGCCACCGTCAGCAAGATCGACCCCATCAACGGCAACGTGGTGCTGGAGACCGGAAACGGCCGCGCCGTGCTGCTGAAGAACGAGCAGATCCCCGGCGAGGAGTTCTCCGTGGACGACCGCATCAAGGTCTTTGTGCTGGAGGTCAACAAGGAGAGCCGCGGACCGCTGGTCACCCTTTCCCGCACCCATGCAGGCCTGGTGCGCCGCTTGTTTGAGCTTGAGATCCCCGAGATCGCAGACGGTGTTGTGATGGTCAAGGGCATCTCCCGCGAGGCAGGTGTCCGCAGCAAGGTCGCCGTCTTCTCCCGCGATCCCGATGTGGATCCCGTGGGCGCCTGCATCGGCAACCGCGGTATGCGTATCTCGAGCATTGTGGATGAGCTGAAGGGCGAGAAGATCGACATCATCCCCTATAGCGAGGATCCCGCCGAGTTCATTGCCGCCACGCTGGCACCCGCACGCGTTCTCTCGGTCGAGCTGATCGGCGACAACGCCTGCCGCGTGCTGGTCGATCCCGACCAGCTGTCGCTGGCCATCGGTCGCGAGGGTCTCAATGCACGTCTGGCCGCAAGACTGACGGGCTACAAGATCGACATCAAGGCTGAATAAGCCCATAACGGTATGAAAACGATGGCGCAGAAGCAAAAAAAGATCCCCACCCGTCAATGCCTTGGCTGCAACGAGCATTTTCCCAAATCGGAGCTTTTGCGTGTTGTGAGAGCGCCCGATGGGAGCGTGTCGCTTGACTTCACGGGCAAAAAATCGGGGCGCGGTGCATATATTTGTAAGAATGAGGCTTGCCTCGGGCAAGCGCAGCGCACCCGCCGTCTTGCCCGCAATCTGGAATGTGAGATCCCCGATGAGGTCTACGAGGCCTTGCGGGCAGAGCTTGCCGCCCATGCTTGAGCGAGAGCAACGGGTGCTTGGCCTTCTTGGATTTGCAGCAAGGGCAAGAGGGCTGATCACAGGAGTGCCCCTGGTGTGTGAGGCCCTGAAAAATCAAAAGAAAAACACACCGTTATGCGTGATATTGGCAAACGATGCCTCTCCCAATTCCAAAAAGCGCATTCTCGATCGCACGGCGTTTTATAAAGTACCCTGCTACCTGCCCGAGATCGACCGCGATGCGCTGGCGCACGCCATTGGCAAGCGCGATGCGGCTGTGAGTGCCGTCGGTGTGACCGACCGACACCTCGCCGCTGCCATCATGGCTTTATGGGAGGAGCAGGCTTAAGCAAACCCCGCCGCACGGTGCGGCAACAGAATTTGACCACACTTTGGAGGTGTGCCGTCAGGACAACGGCACGGAAGAGGAGGAACTATGGCGTTTAAGGTTACACAACTGGCAAAGGATCTGGGTCTCAAGAGCAAGGACATCATTGAGATCATGACCGCGCACAATATGGAGTGCAAAACCACGCAAAAAACCCTTGACAGCAAGGAGTTTGACGTGATTTTTGAGGCATTGACCCGCTCCAAGCAAATTTCGGGCATCGACGACTATCTGTTTGGTGATACCTATATCCCCACCAAGGCGCCCGAAAAGACTGCACCTAAGGAGACTGCGGCAAAGAATGCGGAAAAGGAGGCAAAAAAGCCCGCCGAGACCGCAACAAAGGCCGAGGCTGCGGCACCTGCCGCCGAAAAGGCAGCTCCCGCCGCCGAAAAGAAGGCCGAGCCTGCCGCCAAAAAGACAGAAAAGACCCCTGCAGCGCCTGCTGCCGCGGCAGCAAAGACCGTCACCGTTCCCCCCGTGGCAGAGTCGGAGGTGAAGTCCACACCCAAGGCCGCCCCTGCCCAAGCTCCCTCCTCCAAGGAGCCTCCCGTTCAGAAGAAGGACCCTGCGGCGGCACGTCCTACGCCCCGCACCTACAATATTCCGCAGAGCCTGCGCGCGACCATGCCGCAGGCAGGCGCCGCGCGCACCCAGGAGCGCCCCGCAGACAGAGCACCTGCACGCCCCGGGTTTGATCGGCCCGCCGCACCTGCACGCCAGGGCTTTGACCGCTTCGACCGCGGCCCGCAGTTCAACCGTCCCAATCAAAATAAAGCTCCCGCTCCCCAGGGTCGCCCCGGAAATCAGGGCAACCGCGGCGGATTTGGCGGCGGCTTCCGCGATAAGGATGAGGGCGGCGGACGCATCGTGCGCGAGCAATTCCATCCCCAGGTCATCACCCGCGGCCAAACGCCTAAGGGCGGTGACGGTACGCAAAAGACCCGCACGACCCGCGTGGTCGATATGCGCGGCTCCAGCGTAGATCTTTCCAAATACGACGAGCGTCTTGACACCTTTGTGCCCGATGCTGTCCGCGATGCGCGCGGTGGCAACCAGCGCGTGAAAAAACAGCAGGTCGGCACCCACGCCATGACCGCGGGCAAAAGGGGCGCTAAGAAATCCTCCGCACCCGTAACCAAGCAGGCGCTGCATGTGCAGATCCCCGATGAGATCACCGTGAGCGAATTTGCCTCCCGTATGAAGATCGCCCCCCCTGAGGTGGTGAAAAAGCTGATGATGATGGGCATGATGGTCACCCTCAACCAGACCATCGACTACGACACCGCCGCCCTCGTTGCCGAGGAGCTGGGTGTGGAATGCACCCGCGAGGTGGTGGTCAGCATTGAGGAGCGTCTCTTTGACGAGACCGAGGATGCCGCTGAGGATCTGATCACCCGCGCCCCCGTTGTGTGCGTGATGGGTCACGTTGACCACGGCAAGACCTCTCTGCTTGATGCCATCCGTCACACCAATGTGACCGCAGGCGAGGCAGGCGGCATTACCCAGCACATCGGCGCTTACCGCGTCAAGGTAAACGGCCGCGACATCACCTTCCTCGACACCCCCGGTCACGAGGCCTTTACCGCCATGCGCGCCCGCGGTGCCAAGGCAACCGATATTGCCATTCTGGTGGTGGCCGCCGACGACGGCATCATGCCTCAGACCGTTGAGGCCATCAACCACGCCAAGGCCGCAGGCATTGATATTATTGTAGCCATCAACAAAATGGATAAGCCCAGCGCCAACCCCGACGCCATCAAGCAGGAGCTGACCAAGTACGAGCTGGTGCCCGAGGAGTGGGGCGGCGACGTGATCTGCGTGCCCGTCTCTGCGCTGATGCGGACCGGCATTGACGATCTGCTGGAGAACGTGCTGCTGGTTGCCGATATGAAGGAGCTGAAGGCCAACCCCGACCGCCGCGCCAAGGGCATTGTCATTGAGTCGAAGCTGGATAAGGGCCGCGGCCCCGTGGCAACGGTTCTGGTACAGAACGGCACCCTTCGCACGGGCGACATCGTCATTGCAGGCACCGCCGTGGGCCGTGTCCGCGTGATGACCGACCACAACGGCCGCACCCTCAAGGAGGCAGGCCCCTCTGTTCCCGTGGAGATCGTGGGTCTTGCCGAGGTACCCGTTTCGGGTGACGACTTTGCCGCCGTTGAGGATGAGCGTATGGCAAGGACCCTTGCCGATCAGCGCCGCGACAAGGCAAAGGAGGAGGGCTTCAAGGCAAATGCAAGAGCCAACCTCAACGATCTGTTCGCGCAGATCTCCGAGGGCATCAAGGAGCTCAACATCATCATCAAGGCCGACGTGGCAGGCTCGGCAGAGGCTGTCAAGCAGTCGCTGGAAAAGCTCTCCAACGAGGAGGTCAAGGTGCGCGTCATCCACGCTGCCGTCGGTGGCATCATCGAGGGCGACGTGATGCTGGCCGCTGCCTCCAACGCCATCATCGTTGGCTTTAACGTCCGTCCCGACAAGGCAGCCATTGACTCCGCCGAGCGTCAGAAGGTAGACATTCGCACCTACCGCATCATCTACGAATGCATTGAGGAGATCGAGGCGGCTATGAAGGGTATGCTGGCACCCAAGTTCCGCGAGAATCTGCTCGGTCACGCCGAGGTGCGCCAGACCATTCACGTGCCCAACGTGGGCTTTATTGCAGGCTCCTATGTGCAGGACGGCAAGATCACCCGCGCCTCGCAGATCCGTGTCGTGCGCGACGGTGTGGTCATTTTTGAGGATAAGATCAGCTCCCTGCGCCGCTTCAAGGACGACGTGCGCGAGGTAGCAGAGGGTTATGAGTGCGGTATTGGCCTTGACCGCTTCAATGACATTAAGGTAGGCGACATTCTGGAAGCCTTCGTGATGGAGGAGATCCGACAGTAATTACTGCCGAATCCAAGCAAGGTAGATCCTCAAGGAGGTTTTCAATGATCTGGGAAAAATCCTGCGGCGCACTGGTGGTGCGCCGCGAAGAGAACAATTATTTTATTTTGATGATCCGCCACAAGGCGGGCGGAAACCGCTCCTTCCCCAAGGGCCATATGGAGGAGGGCGAAAGTGAATATGCTACGGCGCTGCGCGAGGTGAAGGAGGAGACCTCCTCCCACATCGCCATTATGTCGGATTTCAGAGAGACCGTCACCTACAGTCCCTCCCCCGGTGTAATGAAGGAGGTCGTTTACTTCCTTGCCTTTACCACCAGTCCCGTCATCCACCCCCGCGCGGGTGAGATCGCCGAGGTGCAGTGGGTGCCGCTTGAGGAGGCCGAGGAGCAGCTGACCCACGAAAACGACAAGCTCGTTTTCCGTGCGGCGAGAAAAAAGCTGCAAAATCTCTCCTTTTCCATCAAATAAAGCAACAAAGCAAAAACCAAAGGGGGGACAAGTGAACCCCCGGGGAGGGGGGG